>JAVHLO010000529.1 GCA_031082105.1 Planctomycetota bacterium | reverse complement strand
CCCCAGGCCGCAGGCGGCGGGCGTCGCGCCGGCCAAGCCCGGAGCAGCTCCGGCGCCAGCGGCCTGGGGGCCACGGGCACTTGCCCGGTCGCAGGCTTCGGAGCAACGGGGACTCTTCCTGTAGCCGGCTTCGCAGGCGCGGCCGGCGCCGCTTTCGTCGATGGCGCAGGCGCCCCACCGGGGACGGGGATCGTTATGACGGCCTGACAACCGGGACACTTTCCCTTCTTGCCTGCGAGCGAATCGGGAACGCTCATCACCTTCCCGCACGCGCAGCTTACCGTAATGGCCATATCTTCACTCCCACAGCAGCGTGGTGAACGCTACTCCGGTCGATATCCTATCCTTGTCGCACAACAGCGGAAGTCTACCAAAGTCAGTCGGTGAAAGTCAAGTATCGAACAACAAATCCGACCGTCTCACGCAGCTTGCCGGCGGCGTACTCGCGCGGCCTATAGATGCCGTTCAGTGAACCCAGGATGCCCCCTTTCACGAAGGCATGGGCCATGAGCCCGCACGCCTCGCGCCATCTTCCCTGTGCCAGACAGATTCGGCTGAGGTTGGCCAGTGTCGCCATCCCGCGGCGTTCGACAAAGTACCGGAGACGGGGAAGGAGCGCGTACATTGCCGGCCCGTTGGACTCTATGAACAGATCGACGTGCTTGAGGAATCCGCGGAGCATTCGCTCCCGGTGCAACGTCGTGACGGCCTGGCTGTGCCGCCGCCACGTCCCCAGCTTTCTCTCTACGAAGGCGAAGCGGCCTTTCATGGTCAGACACATCCACGTCGGATAGTCGCTCAGACACCAGAACTCCGGCTGCTGGAATCCGCCGATCCCGGCAAGCGCGCTGCGCCGGGTCATCACGGCCTGCGCCCTCAGCGGATTCGAACCCAACAGCAGCGCCTTCAGCGCACTGCCTACCGGCTCGTTCAGCCGCACGTCATCTCGATATGGATACGAAATAGGCCGGGGCACTTCCCGGCCGGGCCGGATGGTCTCGATCACGTCGAACAGGCCATGCGAAAGGACAATGTCGGCCGTCGCGAAAGACGGAATCTGCGCGGCAAGCCGCCACGGCGGCCAGAAATCGTCGCCTTCGAGCACAACGACGAACTCGCCCGTTGTCGCGGCAAGACCCTCGTTGTATGTGCGCGCAAGCCCGAGTATCCCGCGGTTCTCCGCGTGTCTCAAGAATGTTATGCGCGGGTCTCGCCGCGCGAAGGACTCCGCGATCCGTGCAGTGCCGTCGGTCGAGGCGTCGTCGATCACGACCGCTTCCCAGTCCCCGTACGTCTGCGAGAGCACGCTCTCAAGACACTGGCCGAGGAACCGCTCGTGGTTGTACGTCGGTATGACGATGGATACTCTCGGTGTCATCTATACAGACCGCCTCTCCCGAGGATTGTCCCGCGATGGTTGCGCCGTTTCAGCACAAAGGCACAGAGACACAAAGGAACACGAAGTGGATTGTCCTCCTCTATCCCGGCCTTCTGGCAACGGCGAACATGCACGGCTCGAAGACATCCCCCACCTGATGCACGCCGCGCGCCATTCCCTGTTCTATGACGCAAAGGCATTTCAACATCGTCCGGGCAAGCGGCCAAAGCAGGGCCCGAACGGCGCTTCTGGTGTCGTAGACGATCGGTTTCTCTCCTTGAACTTGTATGTCGCAGAAGCCTCCGACCGCAAGTACTTGGGTCAGACTTCCGGGAGTAAAAGCCTGTTCGTGTGTGAAGTCACCGTATGCGTGTTTCGGCCCGAACAGCGAGGCGGCATTCGGAGTAGAAACAATGAGCCGGCCTCCCGGTTTGAGGGCGCGCGCACAATTGTCCAGGAACAGCAGAACCTCATCCTTCGTCAGGTGTTCCAGAAAATGATTGGCCGTTATCATGTCGAACACGCCGGGCCGTTCGGGAAGATACTTGAACACGTCGCACTGTTCGACGTTCTTGACCCCCATTCGTCGGGCCATTTCCACTTGATCCCTCGCCAGGTCAATCCCCAGCGCGTTTGAATATCCCTGCTTCTGCAGGAAGTAGAGGAAGTATCCGTGCCCGCACGCGACATCGACAATCCTGGCAGACCGGTCTCGGGGCAGGATACGTGCGTATCGTCCGGCATAGATGCGCGCATAGGAGTCATAGGCCTCCGGCGACAACGCGCCGACCCGTGGAAGGTGCGTTCTCGCATAGGCCTCATAGCATCGCTTGCGGTATTCCATCGCGGTGTCTCCACCTTGTCGCAGACAGGCCTTGCTGGCGCAGGGATGAAAAGAGAAGGGCGAGGAGGCCAACGCCGGCGACAGTCAGTCGACCTTCCCCCGGAACGAGTGAATTGACTCTGGCTGCAAGGGAAACCGCTGCGCCTCGGTGGATCAGGACTACAGCGCAGTTCCCGCCAACCCGAAGAGAATCCAGAGTAACCGCGGACTACGCCGATTGGACGGGATAAATCCCAAATCCCAGCCGCCAAATCCCAACAAAATCCCAAACTCCAAAATCCACAAATCGGCAACTCCCTGACTGCCGACGAATGTCGAAAGCCCTGTTGGGATTTGGGTTTTGGGATTTTGTTGGGATTTGGGATTTGGTCATTGGGATTTTTCC
>JAVHLO010000528.1 GCA_031082105.1 Planctomycetota bacterium | reverse complement strand
CAACATCGGCACCGGCAACGGGACCAACGCCATCAACATCGGCACGGGTACGGGCGCCGACACGATCAACATCGGAAACAACAATACCCTTGCTGAGACCATCACCCTCGGCAACAGTCTGGCCACGTTGAACCTTGCCTCCACGACCGGCACGTGGACGATGACCACGACGAACGCGCTGACCATCGCTTCCTCGACGGCGAGTACCGACAGATTGCTCCTGAAGCCGCAGACGACATCGGTTCTGGCCGCAAACAACGGAACGATTACAAGCGCCGACCTCACGGCAGCGCGGACATGGACGTTCCCGGACACCACTGGCGTCGTCTTGCTGGACACCACGCTGTCGGGCACTTTCTTCGCGCAGGGCGGCAATTCCTTCGGAGGGCTTGCGACGCTCGGCACCAACGATGCCTTCGCCTTGGCCTTCGAGACGGGAACCTTCGAACAGATGCGGCTGCACACCGACGGGACTCTGCACATCGGGGAGACGCCTTCATCCGACCAGGCGGCGATTCTCTATTGCCGCGAGGCAATCGGCACCGGATATGCGATCTTCGGCGAGAACACCTCTGCAACCTCTTGCACCGGCGTCTACGGCAGTGTAACCGGGACGGGGGCAGCTCTAGTCAAGTACGGAGTATACGGCTACACTTCGGGGCAAGCGGCCGACAACCGCGGAGTCTATGGCAATGCCACCGGAGCGGGGACAATCAACTACGGCGTCTACGGGACAGCCTCGGGCGGCACAACGAACTGGGCGGGGTACTTCAACGGCAGCACCAAGGTTGTCAACGACTCCGCGACCACGGGCACGGTTCTCGACGTCAGCAGCACCAGTCTCACGAGCGGCCAGGGGATCAGGATGCAGGGCCCAACGGGCGGAGCTACTATGACGGGGCGACTGATCTACGCGGCGGGCGATTTCGGGAACTCCGGGTCTCTTCTGGAGGCGAGCGGCACCTTCCGAGCCAACGCCGGCTTCGGCTACGGCCTCTATGTCACAACCACGAACGCGGCCTCGGGCGGTGAACCGGACGTCCGCGGTCTCTATTCCTATATCACTGACGCGACGACGACCGGTGCCGACAATGTCGCCGTGTACGGCTCTACGCAGGACACCGGAGTAAGCACTACGGGGACGGAGGACAACTATGGCGGCTATTTCAGATGCAGCCAGAGCGGCTTGGCCACCGTGGGTAGCACCAACCGCGGAGTGTATGCCTACGCGACCGGCAATAGCACGTCCACAGCGGTGACCTACGGAGTATATGCACAGGGCGTAGGTACGACCAACGGCACTTCGACCGCCTACGGAATCTACGCCACCGCGAGCGGGGCGGACACGAACTGGGCGGGGTATTTCAGCGGCGATGTCAACCTCACAGGCGGCGGGCTCAAGGGCTGCACCGACGACTATGCTGAATCCGAGGCCGCTGTGTTTACTGCATCGACGACCTACCAGACGAAGACCTCGCTGGCGCTTTCGGCAGGGACTTACATAGTGTTCGCCACTGCGGAAATGTACAACGACACGTGGAACAACACGGCATACGCCCGTCTGTTCAACATCACGGCTTCTGCCACATATGGAGAGGCGATCGGGTACATGTCCTACCAAGGTGTGGACTACGCCACCGTCTCCTGGGCGAAGAGAATCACTCTGGCCGCCGCACAGACCATCGCGCTTCAGTACAAGGCTGCGGGTGCGAGTTCCGACTGGACTTACATCCGCAATGCCAGGATCTTTGCCCTGCGTGTCGACTAGGGATCTTCGCTCTCAATCCGCGGAGGCAGACATGACAACGGGCTCGGAGCAGAAAGCTGGTTGGCGCGTCTTCATCACGGCCGTCATTGGTGTACTTGCCGTTGCAGTGCCGCTGGTTCTCGTCCTCCAACAGAACAGAGACAAGAACGTGACGAACACCGATGGCGGCATCACGGATTCCTTCGCAAGCCGTGTTGCTCAACTCGAGAGCCGCCTCGCGGGTATTGAGCAGCGTCTTTCACAAATGGAGACTCATGTCAGCGCGACGGGATATGAGGCTTCTTCAGACCGCCGGACCTGCCGGACTGCGGAACAACCGCCGTTCGACGAGTCGGATTCGGCTTCCCTTCAACGGCAAGCCGACACCGGCACGCCGCATTATCGTTCTGACGCCGAGACAGGTGTCAACTTCGCGGTACGCTACCTTGCCGAACGGCTGCGTGAACGGGGGATCGGCGATGACGCGGCGGACGAGGCTGCCGGCTTGATTTTTCCGATACTCAAACAGTTCAAAAGCCTGAAAGACAATGCTCCTGCGGGAGAAGACAGTAGAGATCGCTTGACCGCCCTGCGGGAGCAGGCGAGGGCGCTTCTCGCCGAGCGATTCGCCGCAAACCTTGTGGAAACCATGATGCGGCTGTTTGATGAATAGACAACGGTTGATGTTACCGGGACACACGCACGGCGGAAAGCCGCGAGAGGCGATGTGTGGCAGTACACGTACGCGCTTTCGCCGGAAACTCGGAATCGACGGGCGCGATCAAGAGGTGACCCTCCTTGAAACCGCGAGAAGCCCTGCAAGGCCGCCCCGGACGCCGGACGGCGGCCGCTTCCGGCACGCGCGGAT
>JAVHLO010000527.1 GCA_031082105.1 Planctomycetota bacterium | reverse complement strand
CGAGAAACGACGGCACTCCGGCTGCGGCCTGCGTGCCTTACTACCGTGGAAGCACGGGGGCCATCACGCAAATATGCCAAGAAACACCAGGACGTCCGGCGGCACGTTGTTTCTCCTCATCGGCCCGAGCGGCGTGGGGAAGAACACGCTCATCGACCGGGTCCTCGAGCGGTTCCCGGACATCACGTACCTTGTCACGGTCACGACCCGCCCGATGCGGCCGGGCGAATCGCAGAGCGATCCATACGATTTCGTCTCGCGGGCGGAGTTCGAGCGGCGCATCAAGGCCGGGTACTTCATCGAGTGGAAGGAGCTCTTCAACGGCCACCTTTACGGCGTGCCGCGCGGGCCGGTCGACAAGGCGTTGCGTGAGGGCGTCGATCTGATCAAGGACGTCGACGTACTCGGCGCGCGTGACGTCATCGCCGCCTATGGGAAGCGCGTGTGTTCCGTGTTCGTGCACCTTTCTTCGAAGACCGAGCTGAAGACACGCATCATCAAGCGGAGCGGCGGGAAGGCGCCCGTCGACCTCGCGGACCGGGTCGCGCGCGCGGAGATGGAGATAGCGAAGAAGGACGAGTTCGACCACGCCGTCTGCAACGACGACCTCGACACGGCGTCGGCGGCGCTGCGGAAGATAATCGAGGAGCGACGCGCGGGCGGGAAGTAGGCACTGCGTGTGTGTGTGCTGGGAAAAAGCGCCGTCGCCGCTTCGCTCTGCCGGCGCACTCCATACGCCGGCGCGACGCCGCTTTGTGGCGCGGGCCGGTTTCAAGAACGAAAAGCCAGCATTCCCCGGAAGGCTCTAGAATACTGAGCGAATCAGAATTCCAGGCTCTCAATAGAACAGGAACGGCCACCAGTTCTTCATCGGCTTGCCGTCGTCGTCCACGCATTTGTTGTCCAGCCCGGGCATGTTCTGACGCCAGAAGACCAGCCACGGGCCCATCCCGTCCGGACAGAAATCGAGCCACTGCGCGAACTCTCCCTTGTTGAAGTCCTCCGCCTTGTCCTTCCCGCCCTGGCCGTTGCGCAGCCGGTAGTTCTCGATCGTGCTCTTCACCGTGAACGGGCTCTCGAGGTCGTAATGCGCGCGCGCCCCCGGCGGAAAATGGACGTTGCCGCCCGTCGCGCAGTAGAGCTCGACCTTGTGCTTCTTCCCCTGCCGCGTGATCGTCATCGTGCCCGAGGCGTGTTCGACCTTGTCCCCTTCCCCGCCGATCGCATAGAGCGAGTTGAACGGCAGCCCGAACCGTTTGTCGAGGTCGAATTCCGCGTACTCGTTGAAGTACTTCCGGTAGTACGCGATGCTGTTGTAGTTCGCCATCCCTTCGAGCGCGTGGCCGAAGTTCTCCATGCCGCAGCCGATGCCGCGATGCGGGTTGAAGAACGTGATACGGAAGCTGCGCCCGCTCCACGGCATGGTGTCGCTGTGACCATTGCCGGCGCCGCCATGTCTTCCGGGGATCGGACGGCATTTTTCGTCGTAGTACTGTTTGCACTCGATCGTCTCGAAGGGCGCGCCGCGCTCGTCGTGGATCTGGTAGAACCACAGCTCATGGACGATCCCGCGGTTGATCAACTCGTGCAGGTCGAGGTAGCGCCGGAAGTCTTTCGGGTTTTGAAAACCGTAAAACCGGGCGAACGCATCACTGTAAAAGGCGCTGTAGTCGCACTCGCCGCCGGAGCCTTTCAGGACGTAAGGACAGAACGCGCTGTTACGATCCTTGCGCTCGGCCGGCACGGGGCGGTCGCGCATGTCGACGTACGCGAGGACCTGGTACTCGAGGAACGCAGGCGCCTTGGGGTTCTTGTAGCCGTGGTAGCGTGTGGCCTCGGCAAGCGCCTTGATGATCCGGTCTGTGCGGTCCTTGATGCCGTCCATGTCGACGTTGTTGGCGAAGTTGAGGACGAGGACACGCGGACGCATCTTGCGGATCTTGTCGTGGTTCTGGCAGATCCACGGGTCGGAATTTCCGGAGGACTGGCAATTGGGCCAGGTCGCGAGGTCTTTCTGGTCCTTGTCGAGTTCGCACGCGACGCTCTGCGCCGGCTCGCTCCGTTCGCCGGGCTTGTCCCCGTCCGTCTTGTCCCTGGCCTGCTGGCAGTATGAAGGAGACGGCATGGCGAAGGCGAGGGCCGCGAGCAGCAGGGCTGAAACGAGGAATATTCTCATGAACACATGCTCGATGAGAGAGAGGCGAACGGCCCGGCAGGCTTCATGCCTACCCGCCGCTGACGGGTGGGATGAGCTTGACCTCATCGCGGTCGGCGAGCGGATGGTCGAGAGGCCGTACCGTGCCGTTCACGGTGGCCATTGCGACGAGCCCGTCGGCGAGCGCGAGGGTGCGAACCAGGTCGCGCACGGTCGCGCCCGCTTGCAGCTCGACGGCGCGGCCGACGCCGGGCGATGTCGGCCGCTCACCGCACGAACACGGCGGCGCGGCGGCGCACAACTGCTGACGCAGTACCCCGAACCCTTCGATGGTCACTCTCACCGTCGTGCCTTTCGCAACAGGAACGGATCATCGGCGTGACACGGACAATTTCCATGACGCGCGTGATGAGGATTCACCGTTCTGGAGCGTCAAAGCCGCAGCTTTGACCTTCGAGAATAC
>JAVHLO010000526.1 GCA_031082105.1 Planctomycetota bacterium | reverse complement strand
CACCGACGAGCACCATGATCGCGGGGTAGGTGAGGGCCGCGATAATCTTCCCCTGGATGCGGTACTGGCCGTGAAGGTAGTCGGCCAGCCGCGCGAGGATGACATCGAGGTTCCCGCTCGCCTCGCCCGCGCGCACCATGTTGATGTACAGCTTGTTGAAGAGGCTCGGGTGGTTCGTCAGGGCGTCCGCGAATGTCCTTCCGGAGGTGACCCTCTCCCTGATATCTCTGAGCGCGACTTCGAGCCTGTGGCTCTCGCATTGTTCGACGAGCGCGGCCAGTCCCTGTGCGAGCGGGATTCCCGCCGAGAGGAGAGTCGCGAGCTGCCGGGTCATGATCGCCACCTCCGAGAGCCTCTTTCTGGAGAAGATCTTCGGGAGGCCGACCTTGGGCACGGCGGTTGCCACGGCCTCGCCGACCGGCGTCAGGTCCGTGACCAGAAGGCTCTGCCCCCGGAGCTTGTTGCGCGCATCACGCGGGCTGTCGGCGTCAACGATACCGTTCGTTGCTTCGCCGGTGCGCTTCAGTGCTTTGTATTCGTAAACAGGCATGTCTCAGTGACCAGTAACCAGTGACCAGTAACCAGTGACCAGTGGTCAGTGTCGGTCGGGATGGACTGCCGATCACTGGTCACTGACAACTGATCACAGGTTACTGCCTATTCCGCGTCCATCTGCGTCACGCTCAGGACTTCTTCAACGGTGGTGATGCCTCGGATGACCTTCTGTGCGCCGTCCATGCGGAGGGTGCGCAGACCGCGCTTGACGGCGTCCTGCTTGATGAAGGTCGCGCCGGTCTTGTTCATGATCTGTTGCCGGATGCCGTCGGTTATCGTAAGCACTTCATAGATTCCCGTGCGGTCGAAGAAACCAGTGTTCAGGCACTTGTCGCACCCGCGCCCGCGCCATAACTTCCCCTCAGGCAGGTCCGACATCTTCAGACCGATCTGCATGACAAACCGCTCCTCGGGCACGAAGGACTCCTTGCAGTGCGGGCAGATGACGCGGACGAGCCGCTGGGCGATCGCGCCGATCACAGACGACGCGGCGAGGTACGGCTCGACGCCAAGGTCCAGCAGGCGCGTGATTGCGCCCGCGGAGTCATTCGTGTGGAGCGTGCTGAACACGAGGTGGCCGGTCAAGGCGGACTGGATCGCGATCGTGGCCGTCTCGCCGTCGCGCACCTCGCCGACCATGATTATGTCCGGGTCCTGGCGCACGATGTGGCGCAAGCCGGTGGCGAAACTCAGCCCCTTCTTCACCGCGACCTCGATCTGGCTTATGCCCGGCAGATGGTATTCGACCGGGTCCTCGATGGTCATGATGTTGTATTCAAGCGAGTTGATCCGCTTCAGCGCGGCATAGAGGGTCGTGGTTTTTCCGCTGCCCGTCGGCCCGGTCACGAAGACGATCCCGTGCGAGCACACGATCAACTTGGTCATCAAGTCAAGCTGTTCGTGGTCAAGGCCCAGCTCTTCAAGACTGTAGAGTCGCGCGCTCTTGTCAAGGAGACGCATGACTATCCGTTCGCCGTGCGAGGTGGGGACGGAGGAGATTCTGACGTCGATATCGCTGTCGCCCAGGCGAAGCGATGCGCGACCGTCCTGTGGGAGCCGCCTCTCGGCGATATCCATTTTGCCCATGACCTTGATGCGCGAGATTATCGCTTCCTGGACCGACTTCGGAGGGCTCATCATGTCGTACAGCACGCCGTCAATCCTGTACCGGACCTGGAGTTTTTCCTCGTAGGGCTGTATGTGGATATCGCTTGCCCGCATCTTGAGTGCCTGGAAGAGGACCATGTTGACGAGCTTGATGATGGGCGCCTTGTTCGCGAGGTCGAGCAGGTCTTGAGAGCCTTCGACTTCTTTTGCAAGGTCGTCGAACTCGTCCTGGTCCATGTCTTCGAGCATCTCGTCGACGACATCCGTCTTCTGCTGGTAGGCCTTGTTGATCAACGCGGCGATCTCGCCTTTCGTAGCGAGGGCGGGCAGGATCGCCTTGCCGATCATTGCGGCGAGTTCATCCTGCGGATGGATGTCGAGCGGGTAGGAAACGGCGACGGTGACCGTGCCGTCCTTCTCGCCGATGGCGATCATGCTGTGATTGCGCGCGAACTGGACAGGCACCTTCGCCACGAAGCTTTGCGGCGCGGCGAAGTCGGTCAGTTTCTGATGGTACTCGAGCCGCAGCGCGCGCGAGAAGACTTCGAGCATCTGTTTTTCAGTGAGGAGCCCGTTGCCGACGAGCAGCCGGTCCAGCGACTCGCCCGAGAGCCGGCTGGCGACGAAGGCGTCTTCGATCTTCTCGTCGGTAAGCGACCCGATCGCTTTCAGGTGCTTCACGAGTTCGGCCTTGCTGAGGATCGGCATGGGAGAACTGGAACCTCACGCGTTACCGCTTCTTTTCGGGCTGTTTCTGTTCTTCCTCGTACTTCACGAACTGGAAGGTCTCAAGCGGCCCTGGGACGATTTCATCGAAGTCCCTCCGACCCACCCATGTACCGGAGGTGGAATCGTAGACTTCGCCCTGCTTGCCGCTGCTCAGCTCGCGGGCATCGGAGAAGTTGTCCTCGCTCAGGATGGTTGGAGTCATGAAGATGTAGAGCGTCGTCTTTTTCGTCTCAG
>JAVHLO010000525.1 GCA_031082105.1 Planctomycetota bacterium | reverse complement strand
CTAGCCGGGATTGCTCATGTATCCAGGCAGACGTCGACAGTCAAAGACACGTCCACCGGCAAATTCATGAATAGTACGGGCTACTGCCTCGGCAGGAGAATATGGTCGCCTACAAACGATTTGTGCTGCTGGCGGCGCTGCTCGCGGGAGTCGGCATCGGTTTCATCATGTCGCGCATGTTCTGGGGAAGGGGCACTTCCGCTCAGGACGTGGACAACAGCGGGTTAAAAACGGAAATCGACAGGCTCCAGAAGAGCGCGGCCGATTTCCAGAAGCTCTTTGTCCTGACGGCTAAGCTGGTCGCTCCGTCGGTCGTGAACATAAGGTCCACCGCTCCGATGTTCTTCACAGACCGCGACTGGTTCAGGTCGCGGTTCGAGAACGAGCAGATCGGTTCGGGCCTGGTGGTCAGCGACGACGGCTACATTCTTACCAACAACCACGTCGTCCAGGGTGCCCAGGGCATCCAGGTGATGCTGCACGACGGGCGCGAGTTCGTCGGGAGGACGGTCGGCACGGATCCTGTAATGGATCTTGCGGTGGTCAAGATCGATGCGACGGAGCTCCGCCCCGCGCTCCTCGGCGATTCGGACTCCGTACAGGTCGGCGATTGGGTCATCGCCGTCGGAAGTCCGTTCGGACTCGACCATAGCGTGACCGCGGGGATAGTGAGCGCCAAGGAGCGTGCGAAGGGGGCCGTTCCGGGTCACGAAGGCTTCCTCCAGACGGATGCCGCGATCAATCCGGGCAACAGCGGCGGCCCGCTGGTGAACATGAAGGGCGAGGTGGTCGGGATCAACACTTCGATCATCAGCCAGCGCGGCGGTTTCCAGGGCATCGGGTTCGCGATCCCCACCAACTCCGCCAGGGTCATCATGCAGAAGCTGATCGCCGATGGAAAGGTGTCACGCGGATACATGGGCATACGGATGCTCAATGTCGGCATCGAAGCCGTCGAGTTCGTCAACCGCCAGTACGGCTACTCGCTGAAGTCCGTGCAGGACCTCCTGAACCTGCTCGGCCTGAAGGAAGCCCGGGGCGTGTTCATCGCGGACGTGCTCAAAGGCTCTCCGGCCCAGAAAGGCGGACTGCTGGAGGGTGACGTCATAACCGAGTTCGACGGTGTCCAGGTAGAGGAAGCGACCTCTTTCAGAAACACGATAGCCGTTGCCGGCGCCGGGCACACGGCCAGGGTCAAGGTGATCCGCGACGTGCGCGGCGAGAAGAAGGAGCTGGCGCTTGAGATCCAGCTCGGCGCGCAGTAGACGCCCTTTCATCCACGATTGCAGACTACAGCGAGCCTACCCGCCATGCGCGACCGGTTCGGCCGAGACATCACCTACCTGCGCGTTTCCATAACGGACCGCTGCAACCTGAAGTGCGCGTACTGTTCGTTCGGGGCAGGGTACACCCACGCGCGGCGCGAGGACATCCTCTCATACGAGGAGTTCCTCAGGGTGATCAGGGCTGGCGTGCCCCTGGGCATCAGGAAGATCCGCATAACCGGAGGCGAGCCGCTCGTCAGAGCCGATGCGACAGGGTTCATCCGCGAAGTCGTGCGAACCGCCGGCGTCGAGCACGTTGGACTCACTACAAACGGACTCCTCCTTCGCAAACACGTCTCTGAACTCGCCGACATCGGCATGCCGGGCGTGAACGTGAGCCTTGACAGTCTTAAGGCCGACAGGTTCGCCCGGCTGACCGGCGCAGGTCCCGAGGCCCTGGATGAGGTCGTGGCCGGGATCGAGAGTACTCTGCAGGCCGGCTTGAAGGTCAAGGTGAACGTCGTGCTCATGCGCGGCTTGAACGACGACGAACTGGCCGAGTTCGCCCGGATGTCCATCAACAGGCCGATCCAGGTCAGGTTCATCGAGTTCATGCCGCCCGGAGAGTGGTCGGCGTCCGGCTGTGCGCCCGTCACCGCCGACGAGGCGTTTCGCGAAGCCAATCGACTGGGAAGGCTCGTGCCCGTGTCGGATGATCTTTCGACCGTTGCGCGGGTATACCGGTTCGACGGGGCAAAAGGAACGCTCGGGTTCATCTCGCCCTACTCGCAACCATTCTGCGCGAAGTGCAACAAGATCCGGCTCACCGCGCAGGGCGTGTTGCGTTCGTGCCTCCTTTCTGACGCTCATGTTGATCTGCGTGCGCTTCTGCGAACCGCAGGCGCAACGGATGAACAGGTTCGTGATGCGCTTCGAAGCGCGATCGCGCTCAAGCCGGAGTGGCAGAAGCGCTGCCGGGACTTCAGCATGTCTGATATAGGCGGATGATCCTGCGGAGAGACCCCGTTTCCTGTCATGCCGCGCCGATGCTCCATATTGTTGAATTGCGGGCTGAATCTTTGTATTCAATATAGCCTTCGGTCCGGTCGGTGGGACGTTGTGGGCGGGAAAACTGCCCCGCGGAGGTACGGAGACGCGGAGAGATGTTCAAGCTGTTGACGCCGCGTTTGGCGACGTTGGGTGAGCGATCACATGGGACATACAACGAAAAGGAGCAAGAGACGCGCGTCGTCCGCCGGCCGACTGAGCCATCTTGACGCGGATGGACGCGTCGTAATGGTTGATGTCGGCGGCAAAGAGACGACCGCGCGCACGGCCGTGGCGCGCGCAGTGGTTCGGATGAAGA
>JAVHLO010000524.1 GCA_031082105.1 Planctomycetota bacterium | reverse complement strand
CGAACAGATTCTCAAGAACGTCAAGTCGCGCAACACGGCGCAGATCCGCATCTTCTGCTTCGGGATCGGCCACGATGTGAACAGCATGTTCCTCGACAGGCTGGCCGAGGATAACTTCGGCGCGCGCGACTACGTTACGCCTGAAGAGAACATCGAGATAAAGGTGTCGAGCTTCAACGACAAGATCTCCCACCCGGTGCTGACCAATGTCATGCTCGAGATACCCGGCATCGACACGTACGACCGCTACCCGATGCAGTTGCCCGACCTCTTCAAGGGCTCGCAGTTGGTCCTCTACGGTCGATACCGGTCTACCGGCCCGGCCGCGGTGCGGCTGTCCGGCAAGGTCGGCGACCAGCAGCGCGGGTTCCAGTACGACGCGAAGTTCCCGGCAAGCGAGTCCGCCCACGACTTCATCCCGCGCCAGTGGGCGATGGCCAAGATCGGCTACCTCCTGACGCAGATCAGGCTGCACGGCGAGAAGGACGAGCTGAAGCAAGAGGTGGTCCGGCTCGCGAAGGAGCATGGGGTGATCACGCCGTACACGAGCTATCTCGTGCTCGAAGACATCGCGGTTCGGCCCGCGCAGCCCGGTTTCGGCGGGCTGAGGCGCGAGCTCGAGGACTCCGGCGGGAGGCTGCGCGCGGGCGCGGATGCGCTGCACGAGAGCAAGTCGAGCGGTGAAGCGGTCGAGGCCGGACGCGCGCTCGACAAGATGAAGGGCGATGCCGCCCCCGGTGCGGCCCAGTACGGCGGCAAGGACGAGGAAGTGATGGTGCTCGACAACGTGCGCCACATGATCCGCAACATCGGCAGCAAGACGTTCTACAGCGACAACAATGTGTGGTACGACAGCTCGTACAAGAAGGGCGATACGACAACGCAGGTGAAATACATGAGCGACCGGTATTTCGAACTGCTCGGAGAGAAACCCGAGCTCGGCAAGTACTTCGCGCTCGGAAAGCACGTCGTGGTGGTCCTGGACGGGACTGCGTACGAGGTGACCGAGTAGTGAGGCAGCCGCCGCAGGCGCCGGAACGGATTTGAACCGCCGAAGACGCCGAAGACATCGAATGGGCTCATGACTATGGCCGTTCGGTGTTTTCGGCGTCTCGGTTTTCAGGCAAAGTAGCACAGGTGTCCCGCCTGTGCCCGTCCCAATCTGGCCTGCCAATGAAGTTCGATTCGCTGTCACGCCCCGACATGTCGGGGCGTCTCCTCCGCAATTGGACAAGGAGATTCCGCGCCGCCCCCAGAGAAGCCCGGCTGAAGCCGGCTCAATGTTGATTGGGGATCCTACAACCACCAGCTAAAGCTGGTGGCAGACTATAGGTCGGCTGAAGCCGACCACTCACTGCCTATTGCTTTCTGCCCACTGCCTTCCACTACTGCCCTCTGCCTGCCGCTTGCAGAACATTGACCGCCGCTCACTGACTGGCAGCCGCTCCATAACGCCCGCCGCTACTCCACTGCGGCCCTGAGCCAGTCCGCGAGCAGCGCCGCACGCGGGATTGCATCGTTCGGAAGAGTGCCTACGAGGATTGCGATGCCGACATGGGGTCCCTGCAGGAAGCACATGCTGTTGAGCGGCACGGCCGTGCCTTGCACGGTGCTTCCATCTGTCAGGGCGAGCTCGGGTTCGGCCGAGGGGCGGCCCCGATCGAACGCCCAGAACGCGCGTCCTTCTCCGGAGGCAAGCCGCTGCACCGCGGCCCAGCCGGCATCAGCATATCCGACCAGAAGACTCTCCATTGCCGATTCCGCCTCGCAGGCAGAATCGAACCGCAGCAGGGCCACTGATACTAACCCCCCGCCGATGTCGTACTTGGCCTCCACCATCTCTTCCGCGCCCAGCGTACAGTTTGCGATCCCAAGATAGTATTTCTCGCTGCCCGCGACCTTCCACGTCGAAGGGAGCACGTGCGCCAAAGCCGGCAGACGCGCCCCGGTCGGCCTCGAGATCGGCAGTTCCTCTTCGAGCAGTCTGCGCTCCTCGTTCACGCACACCATGTCTTCACCCTCTCCCGAGCCTGCCTCAGAGCCGTAAACGGAAGGCTCGCGCACGCCGTACACGCGGTCAAGGACTTCCGCGAGCCGCTTGCCTGTCTCCATGACAAGCGCCTCGTCCGAGTGCTCCGTGTCCGCGGCCGCGCCGGAAGACGCCGCTGCTTTTCCGCCGCCACCGACCGACCTCTCGATCATCACGCGCGCCACATACTTGCCGCGGTAGAAGTCCAGGCAGCCCGGCCCGTAACAACAGTCGTCGCCGAGCGCTGCTGTCTTGAGCGACGACGACCGGTTCTGGCTGTGGATGGCAAACGCGGCGCGCGGGCCCTCCATCTCGTAAACCTCGACGATAAGCGAGTCTTCCGATCCGAACGCCGTGTTGTCGGCGCCCGGCGACCATGCGCACACGGCCGCGCTGCGGAAGCCGGAGGTCAGGTAGCGTTCAGCGTCACCGTCGATATGATCACAGAGCTTTCGGCCGATGAACACCTTTGGTGACTCATTGGCCTGCCAACCGGCAGGCGGTGCGATGTCGCCGACCACCTCGGCGGCCGACGGGCCGGTCAGTCCGCCGCCCGACCCGCCCTTCCCCGTCTGAGCGCAGCCGGCCACAAACGCCAGCACGCAC
>JAVHLO010000523.1 GCA_031082105.1 Planctomycetota bacterium | reverse complement strand
CCCGCAAGGAATCCGCGGGCCGCTGGCGCGACTGGTGGGACAAGGAGCAATCGAAATGGAAGTAGTCCACGAGAAATGCGGCGGTACCTGCGTCGTGCGGATCGTCGGCGATATCGGCGTGGAAAACTCGCCGCAGCTCCGGAAGAAGCTCCGCGCGCTTGCGGCCGAGAAGGCCGGGCGGATGGCGATCGACCTCGGCCAGGTCAACTACATGGACAGCAGCGGGATCGCTACGCTCGTGGAGTGTCTCAAGAACGTCACCGGGCACGGCGGCAAGCTCTGCCTCTTCAACATCAACACGACGATCAAGGACGTGTTGGAGATCACGCGGCTTTCCAACCTGTTCGATATCCGGCAGACACGGGAGGAAGCGCTGGAATGACCAGGACGTTCTTCGGGAATATCGGGAGTTCATTTCTTGCGCTGTGCAGGGGGCTCGGGGGATTCTACTACCTTCTCTGGGACACGCTCCGGTGGATGGTGGTCGTGCCCATCCGCGGGAAGACGAAATCACGCCGCGACGCCACGTTCGAACAGATGGTGCGAGTTGGCGTCCGATCCCTCCCGGTGGTCTGTCTCGTCCTGACCTTCGTCGGCATCATCCTCTCGTTGAACATGGCGGAGATACTGCGCCGGTTCGGTGTCACGGAGTTCCTGGGCAACGTGGTGGGCGTCTCCATCGTGAAGGAGCTTGGCCCGCTCCTGACGGCCGTCGTCATGTCGGGCTACATCGGGGCAGCCATGGCCGCCGAGCTCGGCACGATGCGCGTCTCCGAGGAGATCATGGCGCTCGAGACGTCGGGCATCAACCCCATCAGGTTCCTCGTCGTGCCCAGGCTCCTCGCCACAATGGTCATGCTGCCGTGCGTGACGATCGTGGCCAACATAATGGGAATATTGGGCGGCATGATCATCGCCGTGGCGGTTCTCAAAATGGACTGGCTGCTCTACGTGGCCCGGAGCTATGAATCGCTGGAGCTGAGCGACGTCTTCACCGGGCTGATAAAGGCGGAGGCGTTCGCGGTAGTGATCTGCATCATCGCCTGCCGCCAGGGGCTTACGACGAGCGAGGGGGCGGAAGGGGTCGGCAAGTCAACCACCGCCTCGGTCGTGCTCTCGGTCGTATTCATCATCGTGGTCGACTGTATCCTGACGGCCCTGTTCTACTTCATGTAGGGGACCGCAAGTCCCCCTTGGCAAAGGGGGATTCAGGGGGTTGTTCGTGGCTGATTCTCGTTGCGGCTCTGCCGCCGTGCAACACTTCCAATGGACAAAGAACCCGTAGTCCAGATCCGCGGCCTGACCAAGGCGTTCGATGGGCGCACGGTCCTGCGCAACATCACGCTGGACGTCTTCAAGGGCGAGACGCTCATCATCATGGGCGGCAGCGGGTGCGGGAAGAGCACGCTGCTGTGGCACATCCTCGGCGCATATGTCCCCGACTCCGGGAGCGTGCGCGTGCTGGGTCACGAGATCGTCGGCATGCCGGAAAGCGAGATGAACGCGCTCCGCCGGAGGATCGGCGTGCTGTTCCAGTCCGGTGCGCTGTACAACTCGATGACGCTTGGAGAGAACGTCGCGCTGCCCATGCGCGAACACACCGAGCTCGACAGCCAGATCATCGAACTGATGGTGAAGATGAAACTTGAACTCGTCGGCCTGCGCGGTTTCGAGAACCTGAAACCCGCGCAGCTCAGCGGCGGGATGAAGAAGCGCGCGGGGCTTGCGCGCGCCATCGCGCTCGACCCGGAACTGCTCTTCTACGACGAGCCGACGGCCGGGCTCGACCCGGTGTTTTCGGCCGTCATTGGGAAGCTCATCAGGGACCTCAACCAGAAACTCGGCGTGACGTCGGTCGTCGTGACGCATGACATGACTACGGCGTTCCAGATCGCGGACCGGATGGCGATGCTGTACGACGGCGAGCTGCTGGAGATCGGGACGCCGGACCAGATCCGGAAGACCGGCAACCAGATCGTTCGCCAGTTCGTGGAGGGCCTGCCGGAAGGGCCGATCAAGCTGAGAACCGCCTCGCGCGACTACTACGAGGACCTGCTGGGTGTGGGCGAGGGCAAGGCCGCCGGATAGGACGGACCTGGGATTTTGGAATTTGGATTTTGGATTGCGGATGGGGGCTGCGGAAGAAGCGGTCGCACGACTGCTGTCGTGCCGCGGCCGGCGGGAGTCAGTGCCGCGAAGTCAGGAATCAGTGCCGCGACCGTCAGGGAGCGGTAGCCGACTACGTCGCCCCAGAGGACTGACCGCTCACTGATCACCCACTTTCTCCTTTTTGTTACGTGGTGGCTTCATGCTCAGACTGAGACCGCAGAAGGTTTCCGATGCCGAGAGGTTCTACGAAATTCTCGCGAGCCCTCGGTTCACCTACTTCCCGGTCGTCATGAAGTCGGTAAAACAGGAGAGGGATTGGCTGAGGAAGACCATCCGGGCGCGCAAGAAAGGGTCCAACTGCAACTTCTCGATCGTGCTTGGCGGCCGCGTGGTCGGCGCGATCGGATTCTGCACAATCGAACGGCATGGACATGTGGCCGAAGTCGGATATTTCCTGGACGAAGCCTACTGGGGCAGGGGGATAGTCACGAAGGCCGTCCGGATGCTGGAAGCCTATCTGAGGAAGA
>JAVHLO010000522.1 GCA_031082105.1 Planctomycetota bacterium | reverse complement strand
CGACGACATCGCCCACCTTCAGCCAGGCGAGCGAATTCTCGATGTAGTAGAATTTTGCTATTCCCACCCCGCGCACGGACACGAAGAAGCCGCCGATGATTCCTACGAAGTTCGCCATCATCGTAAGCACCGGCGTGAGGAGCACGCAGGAGGCGAACCGCGGCAGGACCAGGTGTTTCACGGGGTCGGTCGCAAGCGACTTGAGCGCGTCTATCTGCTCCGTCACCTTCATCGTGCCTATCTCGGCGGCCATTGCCGCGCCGACCCGGCCAGCCAGCATCAGGCCGGTCAACACCGGCCCGAGCTCCTTCACCATCGAGACGAGCACGACCGCGCCGACCATGTTCTCCATCTCGACGCGGCGGAACTGCGAATAGCTCTGGACCGCGAGTACCATTCCGGTGAAGAGGCCGGTGGTGACGACGACGGGGACGGAGGCGTTGCCGATCCGGTGCATCTGTTCGAGGATGAGCCGAAGCCTGGGCCACCTCCCGAAGATGCTGCGCGCGGTCTGGGCAAGGAGCAGCGAGTATCCGCCGAACGAGCGGACCGACTCCAGCGTGAACGAGCCAATTTGCGCGACGAAGGATTTCATCGAAGTAGTGAGTAGTGAGTAGCGGGCAATGGGCAACGCGTTGCGGGGCATGGCGCGCACGGGATTCTCACCGCGCCTCACGTCCGCTCGCTACTCGTTGCTCACTACTCGCTGCTAGGTTATGCTCTCCGCCTGCGCGACGGGCTCGCCGCAACCCTTGCCCGGCTCGGTATCGAAGAAGAGGCGGTTGTCCTTGACCCGCAGCGTCACGTGCTCGTGCTCCTTTATATCCCCGCGCAGGATCATGTCCGAGATGGGGTCTTCCACGTGCCGCTCGATCGCCCTGCGGAGCGGGCGCGCGCCGAAGTCAGCGTTGTAGCTGATATCTATCAGGTGCAGCGCCGCCTCCTGCGAAACGACCAGGTTGATGTTCCGCTGCCTCAGCCGGTCCTTGACTGCCTGCATTTCGATGAGGATCACCTTCTCCATGTCCACTTTCGTGAGCCCGCGGAAAACGATGACGTCGTCAAGCCGGTTCAGGAATTCGGGCCGGAAGATCTGTTCGATTTCCTTCGACAGCAGCTTCTTCATCGATTCGTAGGAGCTGTCGACCGACGGCCTTCTGAAACCGAGCAGGGACTGGTTCTTTATCACCTCGGCTCCGACGTTCGAGGTCATGATGAGGATGACGTTCTTGAAGTCCACATTGCGGCCGAAGCTGTCGGTGAGCCGCCCCTCGTCCATGATCTGGAGCAGCATGTTATGCACTTCATGGTGCGCCTTTTCGATCTCGTCGAGCAGCACGACTGCGTAGGGGCGCCGTCTGATTCGTTCGGTGAGCTGTCCACCCTCTTCGTAGCCGACGTAGCCCGGCGGCGCGCCGACGAGCCGCGACGCGTTGTGTTTTTCCATGTACTCCGACATGTCGATCTGGACGAGCGCGTCTTCCTGGCCGAAGACGGACTTGGCGAGCGCGCGGGCGAGCAGCGTCTTGCCGCAGCCGGTGGGGCCGACGAAGATGAACGACCCGATCGGCCTGCGCGGGTCCTTCATCCCGGACCGCGACCTGCGTATGGCGCGCGCGACCGCCGCGATCGCCTCGTCCTGGCTCACCACCGTCTTGTGGAGTTCCTCCTCCACCTTGAGGAGGCGCTCGGCTTCCTTGCTCTCCAGCTTGGACACGGGAATGCCGGTCATGCGCGAAACCGTCTCGCTGATGATATCGACGTCGACGGGCCCGGTGGTCTCCTTGTGTTTCTCGCGCCATTCGCGGAGCAGCGCCTCTTTTTTTCGCTCGAGCTGGAGCTTGCGGTCGCGCAGGAGCGCGGCCCGCTCGAAGTCCTGCGCGCCGATCGCCTCTTCCTTCTCCTGTTCGAGCTTCCTGATCTGCGCGTCCGCCTCTTTCGTGTCGGGCGGGTCGGAAACCGCCTGCAGCCGCACGCGCGCGCCGGCCTCGTCCATCACGTCTATCGCTTTGTCCGGGAGGAACCGGCCGGTGATGAACCGGCTCGAGAGTTCCGCACAGGCCTCGAGCGCGATGTCGGTGTACCGGACATGGTGGTAGCTCTCGTACTTCTCCCTGATCCCCTTGAGAATCTGCATCGTCTCTTCCTTGGTGGCCGGGTCGACCATCACGGGCTGGAACCTGCGTTCCAGCGCGGCGTCCTTCTCGATGTACTTCCGGTACTCGGTCGGGGTGGTGGAGCCGATGCACTGGATCTCGCCGCGTGAGAGGGCGGGCTTGAGCACGTTCGAGGCGTCGATGGCGCCTTCCGCCGCGCCAGCCCCGACGAGGGTGTGGAACTCGTCGATGAAGAGGATGATGTCCTTCGCCCGCTTGACCTCGGCCATGACGGCCTTGATTCTCTCTTCAAACTGGCCGCGGTACTTGGTTCCGGCGACCATCAAGGCCAGGTCGAGGATGATGAGCCGCCTGTTTTTGAGCGGTTCCGGCACGTTGCCCATCGTGATGCGCTGCGCGAGGCCTTCGACGATGGCGGTCTTCCCAACGCCGGCCTCGCCGAGAAGAACCGGGTTGTTCTTCGTGCGGCGGCTGAGTATCTGCATTATGCGCTCTATCTCGCGCTCGCGGCCGATGACCG
>JAVHLO010000521.1 GCA_031082105.1 Planctomycetota bacterium | reverse complement strand
GTCCCGGCGCATGTCTGGCCGACCTTGGTGCAACCCGCCAGCGGCGCGCAGGTGTTGACCGGCGAGGACCGGTCGCACGTCCACGTTTCGCGACGGCGCCACGGGTTCCGGGTGACCGACAGACCGTTGATGACCCGGGTCTCATTTCCGATCACCACATCGTTGGCGGTCATCCGGCAGGCCGGGTCGTTCCGGTTGGTCGCGCAGGGATCCGTCCAGTATTCGCTGACCACGTCGCGGGGCGTCGCGATCGGCGTGCCGCCGTTGTTCGCCGGATTTTCGCAGCGATACGTGCGATCATAGGCGGTGCAGTTGCCCGCGCGATCCTGACTCGCGCAGGTCTGATTCTGCTGAACGCAGCCCGTGAACGGCGTGCAGCTGTTCACCGTCGACGACGACGAACAAATATAGTCCTCGCGGACCGTCCACGGGTTCCGAGTGACCGGCAGGCCGTTGATGGTGCGGGTCTGCTGTCCCTCGATCACCACCTCGCCCTGTTTCACACAGGCGCCGTTCCCCTGCAGCGCATTGCACCCATTGTCCCAGGTATCGGAGACGACATCCCGAAGGATTTCGCTGGGCGTGCCAGCGCCCGGCACCTGGTTCTCGCAGCGGACGCCCTGTTCGTATCGGCTGCAGCCGCCGGATGGGTCATTGTAGGTCCGCTCGACCCCGGTGCAGGCCCCGGCCGAGTCCGTGGCGATGCACCGCTCGCCCGTCTGGGCCATGCCGCTTGGCGGCGAGCAGCCCGCGAAATCCGAACGGGTGTTACAGGTGTAGTTGTGCTGACGCGCCCAACACTCCTGATAGATGAACTGCCCGTTGATCTGCCGCATTTCGGGCCCTTCGGTGCAGATCGTAGCCGTCAGAGTGCACGCGGAGCTTTCGGCCGCCGTACAGGCCCCGCCGGTTGGCGACCAGGTCGTTCCATCGGGCGTCCCGGCCGTCCCGACAAACCATGCGCTGCCCGGCCTTCTCACGGTGAGCGGCTCGGTAATTTTATAGGGGCATGAATAGTCGCGGTGCCAAGTCATACCGCCTTGGTAGTAAGCGACCTCTTGACAGCCGTTCCTGAGGAACAGCCCGTCATGGTCCTCGATGTTCGCCATCTCCAATCCGGTGTCGTGGGTATACATCCACGTTGTGGTGTAGGAGATATTCAGCGTCTCACCGCAGGCCTGCGCTGTTACTTCCCCCTGGTAGCCCGTCTGACAGGTATAGCTCGACGGCAGACCTGACGGTTGAGTGCAAACCCGGCCCGTGGTCGCCGTACAGCCCGGTTGACCGTTGGCGGTGCAAGCGGCGTTCGGCGCGTGGGTCGACCCGTTCCAGGTCTGGACGCAACCGTATTGATAATCCTCATCGACAACGACGATGCGACGCCGCTGGCAGCTCGCCGGCGTGTGGGTCCAGATCGTTCCCGTCTGGCAGGAATAGACATAGTCCTCGTCCACGACGACGACGCGCTCCGGCTCGCAGGTTCTGCTCTCGGATCTCCATTGAGTGCCCGTCTGGCAGGAGTAGACGTAGTCGGTATCGAAGACCGGCACATAGATGCTGCGGCACTGCGGGCTCGATTCCGTGACCTGGCTGGCGGTCTCGCAGGTGTAGATGCTCTCTTCCTGCCGCGTTACCTGCTCTGTTGTTTCCCGACATTCGGTCGTGGCGTCGTCCGTCAGATCTCCCGTCTGACTGCCCGGATCGCGCAGCAGGTCCATCGACCGCTGCAGCCAGTCGTCGTTGTTGCCGATGTCGTAGCGGGCGGCGTTCACCGCGCCGCCGCCGATAACGTCCAGATATTCATTGCCGGGCGCATTGCCTTCGCCGGCGCGGATCAGGCCGTCGGGATCATCGCCATAGCCTTCCCAGCCCGACGTATCTCCCCCGGCGCCGGGTACGACGGTTCTCGGGTCACCGAGCGGAGGCGGCGTGTTGCCGCCAGCAAAGGTCCCTGCCCCGCCATCGCCCGTCGTCGTTGTCTGCGCGAAGACGGGCGCCGCTACAGCGACGCCCATCAAGGCCAAACCGAGGGCTAGGCCCTTAAGCCCGCCTGTCGAAACCCGCTTGTCTGTCGTCACGGCTCATTACCCCTCCAGCCGCTCCAATGCCGCGCGAGCGACATCGGGGGCTTGCACGCCGCGCTCCGCGATAATGCGAAGCGCCTCCGCGAGGGTGATATTCCCCGCGAGGCGGTCGTGAGGGGTTGCCGCACTCGTGCAGTCTATGCCCTGGTCACACGGTTCGACCGGGGCGGTCGCTGCAATGAACGCGGGCACTCGCTCGATTCCATAGGCCCGAAATACCTGTGGTTCGATAGCGACGCCGCTGACGGCATCTTCGCCGAAAACCTCTTTCGCCGCAACTAACGTCTGCTCGAAGCTGCCATTAACTAGGCCTCGCACCACGACTTTCGCGCCGGCGCGATGCGCGTCCGTGGCCAGCTGTCGCAGGGACTCCTTCGGCATCGACAGCGAGACGGCGACGTAGAGCGCACCGTCGGTCTCTACCGGCGCCATCATCGCCCGTGCGGCGTCTCCGAAGGTGGGGTCATCCCGCAGCATAGTCATTCCGCGGGCGATGCTTTGCTGATTGGTCGCGGCGAGGCTTCGGGCCTCCTCCTGATACTGCGCACCCGCCT
>JAVHLO010000520.1 GCA_031082105.1 Planctomycetota bacterium | reverse complement strand
GCTTTGCTGCGCCGGGAACTCCGTGTTCCTTCCCTGCGGTCTGCCGCTGCCGCCATTGGGACAAAGAACACGTAGAGTAGCTCAGGGGCTTTCAAGATGCTTCGCCGTGCCTCTGTGTCTCTGTGGCCCGGTTAGTCGTGGTTCTGCCTCATGTTCGCACAAGTAGTCCTGCCAGTGCCAATCGACAAGCCGTTCACGTATTCGGTGCCGGCGGAACTGCGGGCAAAACTGTCGCCCGGCGCGCGGGTCCGCGTGCCGTTCGGCAAGTCCGTTCGGGTCGGCTACTGTGTCGGTTTTTCGGAAGCGACCGGGCTGACCGGCGTGAAGGACATCAAGGAGATTCTGGACGCCCCGCCGCTTGTCGACGAGCAGTTCCTGCGTCTGGCGCGGTGGGTGGCGGATTACTACGTCTGCTCATGGGGTCAGGCGTTGGAGATGGCGATCCCCGCGCCCGTGCGCAGCGAAACGACGCGGCGGACGGAGGTGGAGGGCATCGAACTCGCGGTGTCCCAGGCGGAGGCGCAGAGACTGATGCGTGAGGAGGGCGGACTGACCGGGAAGCAGAAGGCCGTCCTGGCCGTCTTTTCGGAAGTTGCGCCGGACTCGTCGGTCGGATCGCACGGGTCGCAATGCGGTTCGGACGCCGGTGTCGGGGTCGCGGTCGGGCAGATCGCGCGGATGGGCCCGAACGTACGCCTGCTGGCCGAACTCAGTCGCACGCTGGGCGTCTCGACCTCTCCCGTGCGCAGGCTCGTGGAGAAGGGAATCCTGCGGTCAGTCAGCGTACCGGTCGTACGCGACCCGTTCGCGGATCTCCGCGTGCCGCCACAGAAGGCGCCGGTTCCCACATCGGACCAGCAGAACGCTCTGAACTTGATCAACGGACTGAAGCCGGGCGAGCCGGGCACAGTCTTGATCCACGGCGTGACCGGCAGCGGAAAGACCGAAATCTACATTCGCGCCATCGAGAAAGTGGTGAGCGAAGGCAAGCAGGCGATCGTGCTGGTTCCCGAGGTCGCACTCACTCCGCAGATGGTCACGCGTTTCCGCGCCAGGTTCGGGCGCGTGGCCGTTTTTCATTCCTACATGACGGAGGCGCAGCGGCACGGCGAGTGGATGCGGATCCGTGACGACGCGGTCGATGTCGTCATCGGCGCGCGGTCGGCCGTCTTCGCGCCGACGCGCAGGTTGGGGTTGATCGTCGTCGACGAGGAGCATGAATCGAGCTACAAGGCGGACTCGTCCCCGCGCTACAACGCCCGCGATGTGGCCGTCGTGCGAGGGCGAATGGAAGGCGCGATCGTCCTGCTCGGTTCAGCCACGCCGTCGCTCGAATCGCATCACAATTGGCTTACCGGGAAATACCATCGCATCTTCCTGCCTACCCGGATCGAAGATAGGCCGCTTCCCCCGGTCGAGATCATCGATATGTCGCGGGAGCTGACGGGCAAGGGCCCGTTCCCGATCATCTCGCGTCAGCTCGAGCTGCGTGTCAGGGAGGCGCTCCGGGGCGATGGTCGCGTCATCCTGTTCCTGAACCGGCGCGGATTCTTCACGATGTGCGTCTGCGGGCGGTGTGGCTATGTTGCGCGATGCAAGCGGTGTCAGATCGCGCTGACGTACCACAAACAGTATGGCAAGGGGCTCTGCCACTACTGCGGCGAGCAGCAGGCGCTGCCGGCGCGTTGTCCCGAATGCGCATTCCCGCAGATGCGGCAGCGCGGCACGGGGACTGAGAAGGTGCAGGAGGAGGCGGCCCGCCTGTTCGGCGAGTGCGTCGCGGCCCGCGTCGACAGCGATTCGATGAAAAGCGGCAAGGCCTATCGAAAGGTCCTTACCGAGTTCGTCGAGGGCGACGTCGATATGCTGGTCGGCACCCAGGTGATCGCAAAGGGGCTCGATATTCCCGACGTGACGCTGGTCGGTATCGTGTCAGGTGACACGTGTCTCCTGTTGAAAGACTTTCGGTGCGCGGAACGGACGCTGCAACTGATAATGCAGGTTGCCGGTCGATCGGGCAGAGGGCCCAAGGGCGGACGAGTCGTCGTGCAGACCTACAATCCGCAGCATTATGCGATCCGCGCGGCAGCGACGCACGACTACGACGGGTTCGCCGAACACGAGCTTTCGCTCCGCCGCGAGTTCGGGTTTCCGCCGTTCGGCAGACTCGTGCGGATCGTCGTCCAGGGCAAGAGGATTCCGGAGGTGCGGGCACATGCCGAGGACCTTGTCGCGAGGTTGAAGCGCTTCTGCGACAACCTCGGCGTCAAGTGCGGGGAGGGCGGGCGGCGCCCTGCGAATCTCGAGGTGCTCGGCCCGGCTCCGGCTCCAATAGAGCGCAAGATGGACAAGTACCGCTGGCACATCCTCCTTCGTTCTCCTGACTCCGCGCTGTTGCACGACGCCGTGCGCTCGCTCGGAAACCTGCTCCTCTCACGCAGAACCGTCTCCGTCGCGGTCGATGTCGATCCAGTGAGCATGCTCTAGGATCCTGAGTCCACAGGACCTGAAACACAATTCAAGATCTTGGCGCCCCTGTTCGCGAGCCACAGAATCACACGGAAACACACAGAAGGACGCAACGGAGCAGAGCCGCAACCGAAACGAACCGCAAAGCACGCAAAGAGCGCAAAGCAAAAA
>JAVHLO010000051.1:6505-12815 GCA_031082105.1 Planctomycetota bacterium | reverse complement strand
GGAACGCGTTCTCGATCTTCTTCTTGTCCTCATCGCCCAACTTCGCGTTCAGGCACTTCACCGCCGCCTTGCCGTCGGTCATCGCCACCTCGTACAGCTTGCCGTGCAGGCAGGTGGTCTCAGTCGAAGGCGCGGGCGCACCGGGCGGCTGGCTCGTTTCGCGCGAAAAGTGGTACTTCCTCTGCGCCTTGACGATCTTTCCGTCCTTGGCCTCAAGAATCTCTTCAGCGTACTTCTCCTCGGTCGACGACGTCATCTTCATGTTCTGCGCGCTGCCGTCCGGGGTCGGTATGGATATCGTCAACTCGAACTCCATCGTCGATACCCCGGTTTCCTTGTCGCCTTTCGCCTGCTTGCCCTTCAACTCGTACGTTTCCTGTGCGATAACCGCCCCGGCGCACAGCACGATCGCCGCCACCAGCGCCAGCCCTGCAAATCTCCGCAACATCTGGGTCTCTCCTTCCAGCAACTCAAGAAAACGGCCTGGACACACACCGTGAAGAACAGGACCACCACTTCCGAACTCGCGTTACTCGTTGCCCTCTCCGCCGCCGTTTTCGCCCGGTTCGCCGCCTTCCTCTGTGCCCGGCTCTTCCACCTCCTTAAATTCTGCCACCCCCAGTTCGACAGTGTACGAGAAGCTGACCTTGCCCTCGCCTTTGATCGACATGCTTTCCATGTCGCCCGACATGAGCATCGGTCCGCTCATTTCGAATGACAACCACTTCCTCTCTTTCACGGCGAAGTATGCCGTGCCCTTCAGATCCATGTCGGCGCCGAACCCTTCCTCAAACGTCGCCTTTCCCGCTATCGAGTATTCCACCTTCGCGCAGTCCTTGCCCTTGAACGGCTCCATTGCCGCAAGCCTGCCCTTCGCGTTCGAGAAGACCCACGTGGTCCCCTCGTCGGTCTCCATTGCAGTGACCAGCGCCTGGCCGCCGGTGACGTCCCACGAATCGCCCACCGCAACGCCCTTCGGTGGCGCGAACCCGTCGAACAGATTGTCTTCCTGCTCGCTGACGAGCCGTTTCTGGGCGCTCGACGGAATCTCGCCGTTCGCGCACTTGACCTCGGCCTTCTCTGAAGTCCCGATGATCTCAACCATCTTGCCTTCCAGACCGGTCGCCTCGGCCTCGGTTTCGGTGTCCCCGGTCTCCATGTGCGTTTCCCGCGCATAGTGATACTGCCTCTTCGTCCGGGTCGGCATCCCGTTCTGTGCCTCGATGATCTCCTCGGCGTACCGCTTTTCCATCCCGGCCACCCCTTCGGTCACCTGCGCCGGCTCTTCGCCTGCGGAGATCATCGTCTTCATTGACATCTCGGTCTTCATCACGACGGTGCTCTTGTCGCCGTTGGAGTAGGACTGTTTCAGCTCATTCGTCCCCTGAGCAAGCAGGGTACCGATGGCGCCAAGAACCACAAGCGCCAGCGCCGTAAGATAACATCTGCGCGACATATGGGCTCTCCTCAATGATCCGGAAAGCGAAAAAAACTGTCGCGTCCAACCGGACGCGAACCCCGGGATGTTACACGATTTCCGGCGACGTTGTCAAGATAAAGACGTGAGGCGTGTGCAGGCGCGGTTCATGGACGATTCTGAAGCGTACTTCGCAACATACCGCCCCGCCGAAACGGGGCACCGAGTACGAGTTCGACCGGAAGCTGGAACAGGGACTTCAAGAGACTCTGACGAGACAACGGAGTGTCCGGTCTCGTGAAGTCTCGTACAGTCCCTGTGGCACTCCCTGACGAATCGAGTACCGGATACATTGGAGAGTCGCGAGAATTCTGACACTCTCCCTGTATTCTTGGCGTCCTGACAGTTTTCGGACGCTCAAGATCCTGAGTTTTGTTCCGGATCCTGTGGGCTCAGGATCCTAGACCTTCAGCTCGGTCTGAGGCGCGCGGCGGGGGCGTCTTGAGAATCGCGACAGGAGCGGTTTCACCTCCTGCTCGAGGAACTGTTTCACCTGTTGCGGCGCGCGGCCGACGGAGCGCGCGGGGTCCAAGACGCGGCGGATCTCCTTGGCTGCGGCGGAGAAGGCCTTGTCCGCCTGCAGCCGCTCCACGAGGTCGTTCTTGCCAGTCTTCCGGCCGACGTCGGCGGCAGCGATCGAATGCCTGCGCAGCTTCTCGTGGAGAGTCTGTCTGTCCCCGCCCGCCCTGACGGCGCGCATGAGGATCGTCTCGGTGGCGATGAACGGCAGCTCTTCCGCGACCCTGCGACGGATGAGCTCCGCGTTCACGCGCATCCCGCGCACCACATCAAGATAGACGTTCAGTATCGCATCGACGGCGAGGAACGTCTCGGCAATGGCCAAGCGCCTGTTCGCGGAGTCGTCGAGCGTCCGCTCGAGCCATTGAGCCGCGGCCGTGAGCGGGGCGTTGAGGACGGACACAATGACGAACCGGCCGAGCGAGCACATCCGCTCGCACCGCATCGGATTCCGCTTGTACGCCATCGCGGAGGAGCCGATCTGGTCCTGGCCGAACGGCTCCGACATCTCACCCAGCCCCTGCAGCAGCCGCAGGTCGGTCCCGAACTTGGACGCGGACTGCGCGACGCCGGAGAGCGCGTTCAGGACGAGCACGTCGATCTTTCGCGTGTAAGTCTGTCCCGTGATCGTCAGCACGCCGGGGAACCGCATCTTCTGCGCGATCAGCTCGTCCAGTCTTGCGACCTTCGTGTGGTTCCCCTCGAAAAGCTCGAGGAAGCTCGCCTGCGTCCCCGTGGCGCCCTTCGTGCCGAGGAACCGCATGGAGTGCATGACGCGGCTGATCTCATGATAGTCGATCAGAACCTCCTGCAGCCACAGGCAAGCGCGCTTGCCGACCGTCGTCAACTGCGCCGGCTGGAAATGAGTGTAGCCGAGGGCGGGGACATCCGCGTTCGCGGCGGCGAAGTGCGCGAGCATCCCGATGATCGATATGAGCTTGTCGAGGATGATCTGCATCCCGCTCCGCATCACGATCATATCCGCGTTGTCCGTGACGAACGCGCTGGTGGCGCCGAGGTGGATGATCGGCCGGGCCTTGGGACACTGGAGCCCGAACGCGTGAACATGCGCCATGACGTCGTGCCTCAGCCGCTTCTCGAGCTCCTCGGCCCGTTCGTGGTTGACGTCATCCATGTTCGCCCGCAGCTCCTGGACCTGCGCCTGCGTCACCGGCAGCCCCAGCTCCTTTTCCGCCTCGGCCAGGGCGACCCACAGCTGACGCCACGCGCGGAACTTCCGGTCGGGGGAGAATACTTCCAGCATCTCCTGGCTCGAGTATCGCTCCACCAGCGGATTCTGGTACGTTCCGTAGTTCTTCGTCATGTTGTTCCACCTTACTAAGAGCCATGCAACTCGGCAGGCTGCCAGGACCCTGAGTCTACAGGATCCGGAACAAGATTCAAGATCTTGACGACCCGGAAACCGTCAAGACGCCAAGGAAATCAAGAGAACGCCAGAATTCTCGCAATTCTCCAGCGTATCCTGTCCTCGATTCACAAGGGGATGCTGACAGGTACTGAACGAGCCTTCCACAACATTGGAAGTTCTGTTGTTTCGTCAGGTCTCTTGAAGTCCCAGTTCCAGCATCCTGTCGGACCTGACCTCTTGACGATTTCTGGCGTCCTTGGCGCTCTTGGCGTTTTGGCGGATCATTGGGCTCACGGGGTTGTCCGCCTCGGGCGGATCCGCTGAGGCGGAAAGGTCTACTTCACTGCCTTCACATATTCACGATCAGGGCGCGCTCCGATCCATCGGGCTCCACCGGTACAAAGGCCGGCTGGGAAGCCGGCGCTCCCAGATGCGACACCTCGCCGCCCGTGAGCCTCTTCTCGCAAGCAGATCAACCTGGAAGACACGCGGCCGGCTGGACCCGAGCTCAGCGTGACGATTTCTTCAACCTCCGCGCGACTTCCTTTCTCATGATGTTCATGGGGAGCGTCCCCGCATAGAGGATCGCGTCGTGGAACTGCCGCTCGGAGAAGTCGCTACCCAGCTTGCGTTCCAGTTCGCGCCTGAAGTCCTTCACCATCTCCCTGCCCAGCAGGTAGCTCAACTGGTACCCGGGGCTCATCGTGTACCGTGTGACCTCCACGCGCGCGGGTTCGCGTTCGATCCCCGTCTGTTCGGAAAGGAAGGCCACGGCCTCGTCAAATCCCATTTCGCCCGAGCTGAGTTTTACATCGATGACGATTCTCGCTGCCCGCCAGGCGACGTCGATCAACTGGACCAGCCGCGCCTCGGGCGTGTCGTCAAAGCCCAGTTCCTTCACGCGTTCCTCGCAGTAGTGCGCCCAGCCTTCGCACAGCTCCATGCCGTCGGCGAATACGCGGACGAGCGACTCGTTCCGGTTCGCGCACACGAGCTGCAGGTGATGCCCCGGGTAGGCCTCGTGTACGCTCATGTTCTTCAGGGCCGCGTAATTGTGTTCCTGCATCGCAACGCTGCCGTCCGGCACGGGAGTGACGAAGTAGAGGCCGGCCTGCTTCTTATCGAACCGGCCAGGCGACATATACGCGCCGAACGGGATGAGCGGGCGGATGAACTCAGGGGTCTCGACGATCTCAAGCGATTCGTCATCGGGCACGGAGGCGAACCCGTGCTCGACAACGAACCGCTTTGCCTCCGCGCAGGCCCCGCGCACCGCGTTGATCGCCTCCTTGAAGGTCGCCGGACACTTCGCCCGCACCCGGGCGCGTACCTGTTCGACCGAGGCCGACGGGTCTATCAGCCGCGCCGTCTCGGCGATCTTCTCCTTTGCGGACTTCAACTGCCGCTCGCCGAACTCGAAAATCTCGGCGGGCGTAAGCCCAAGGCGACGGAGCCTTGTCAGGTTCGCGAAGTTTTTAGGGCCGATCGCGAACTCCTCGCGCGCGCGCGGCAACACGTCCTTCTCCAACCAGCTCACGAACGAGTTCATCGAGGACCTCACCCCCTCCGCCGCCCTTGCCAGCGCCGACTGGTCTCTTGCGCCGAACACGCCCCGGCCGGCGTCGACCACGAGCGCTACGAGGCTGTGCGTTCCGGCAAGGATGCGGATCGCCGTCTCCACCCATACTTTGACCGGTGCGGTCAATCGCTCCTTTGTCTGTTCGACGTAGCGCGGAATCGCCCGCATGCGCGCAAGCGCCGACCTCAGTCTCGATTTCATCGGCGCAAAATCCCGCACCATGAACGGGTAGAGCGAATCGCCGACGACGAAAGCCGCTTCAGGCATCGATTTCCACTGTTGCAGGACTTCATACCTGAACAGGCGCAGTTTCAGGGTCTGGATCGCCAGCTCGCGGTCGATCTTCTGTTCCGGAGAGAGGCCGGCCGACGGGACGCGGCGGAAATCCGCGCAGAGCTTCCTATCCTCGGCGATTTCTCTCAGAACGGCGCGCTGCGTGCCGTCGGGCATGAGCCCGTCGCCCTTGTGTATCCCCAGGTATGTGGCGCCCACAGGGTCGAATTCGACGGTGCGGTCCAGCCACCGCTTTGCGAGCGTTTCGATTCGAGCGCCGGATTTCATGGTGTCACTCCAAAGCTGGCATCGCAACCGACGCGGCCACACTGGTTCTCTTTCATACTGGTGGCCGGCTTCAGCACGGCTTAACCGATTCATTCTACCAAATCGCACCGTCCAGCACAAGCGGATTGAGCATGACTTGATACATTCCCGGCCGCCGAAGGCCGCGCTCCAACAGGAAGTTCGACCCTGCCCATGGCAGGGGTCGTCTGGTAAGCAGGCTGCCACACGCGCCAGGAACGGCTGCCACGGGCGGCGTAGAAAAAAAGCACTTAATCTCTTGACAATATGGAACATATTTGCTTTATTACGGGTCTTAAATCCTCGGGAGTCCTTGTGCAGGCGCAACCCGGCGCAACGGTCGTGCTTGTCTTTTTGGAGCCGACAGATGGAGCTGAGGAATTTCAGCAAGGTGCCGGACGTCCTCGACTTTCCGTCGATGGTCCAGACCCAGTGGCAATCCTACGACAGGTTTTTGCAGGCAGAAATCTCTCCCCACAGACGCCAGAACGTTGGACTCGAGGCGATCCTTCGCGAAATATTCCCCATAAAGAACCGCGAGGGCACCGTCTCGCTCGAATACGTCAAGTATGATCTCGGCCAGCCCCGGTATACGCCGGCGGAATGCCGTCAGCTCGGCATCACGTACGGCGCGCCGTTGCGGGTGCGTCTACGGCTCGTCAAGCCGCCCGAGCCGGTCGAGGACGATGTCTATCTCGGAGACATCCCGCTGATGATCGGCGGCGGTGAGTTCATCATAAACGGCGCGGAGCGCGCCATCGTGCATCAGCTCCACCGTTCGCCGGGC
>JAVHLO010000051.1:3158-6495 GCA_031082105.1 Planctomycetota bacterium | reverse complement strand
AGGAGGAGCGCGTCGGCGACCAGAAGTACCAGTCCGCATGGATCGTGCCGGAGCGCGGCCACTGGATCGAGATCGGCGTCACCAAGCGGGAGACGCTGGCGATGAAGATCGACCAGGGCGCCAAGCTGCCCGCCACCACCTTCCTGCGCGCAACTTCGCCCGAGTATTCGTCCGATACCGATATCATCAGGCTGTTCTACCCGACGAAGAAAATAAAACTCTCCTCCAGGACCTCCCCGGACACGCTCGTGGGCAGGTTCGTGGCCGCGCCGGTCGTCGAACCGGAAGGCAGCAAGGTCCTGCTCGACGCCGGTTTGGATATCGAGGACTTGACTCTCGCAAAGCAGATCATCGACCACAAGGTCGAAGAGCTCGAACTGGTCGACGACGTCATCGACCCGCTCGTCCTCAACACCATCGTGATGCGCGACAAGACACGGAACGTCATCCTCCGCGAGGACAAGGCGCGGTCCACTCAGGAAGCGCTTACCGAGATCTATAAGCGGCTCCGGCCGGGCACGCCGGTCTCGGACGACCGCGCCGCGACGCTCTTCCACGAGCGATTCTTCGACGAGAACAGGTACAGGCTCGGCAAGGTCGGCAGGTTCAGGCTCAACCGCAAGCTGAACCAGACCGTCGGCGAGGACTCGCAGACGCTCCAGAAGGAGGATATCGTGAACGCGATCCGGTACCTGCTCGACAGGCGCGCGGGACGCGGGCACGTGGACGACATCGACCACCTGGGCAACCGGCGCGTGCGCACGATCGACGAGCTCGTCGCTGAGGAAGTTCGCAGGGGATTCCTTCGCCTGAAGCGGGCGATCATGGAGCGGATCAGCATCGAGGGCAAGGACCCGCTCCAGCCGAAGACACTCGTGAACTCGAAGACCGTCTCGTCGGCCGTGGAGTACTTCTTCGCGCGCGGTGAGCTGTCGCAGCTCGTCGACCAGACGAACCCCATTGCGCAGCTTACGCACGAGCGGCGTTTGAGCGCGCTCGGCCCGGGCGGCTTGAACCGCAAACGCGCGGGGTTCGAAGTCCGCGACGTCCATCCGTCCCACTACGGGCGCATATGCCCCATCGAAACGCCTGAAGGAACCAACATCGGGCTCATCTCGTCGCTCTGCACTTTCGCGGAGGTCGACGAGTACGGGTTCATCACCACGCCTTACCGCATCGTCAAGGACGGCCGCGTAACCGACGACATCGCCCACCTCCGCGCGAACGAGGAGCAGGACAAGGTCCTTGCGCCGGCCGGATTGAAACTCGACGGCCACAACCGCATCGTCGGCGACAAGGTGCTCGCTCGCCTCAACGGGGAATTCACGATCGTGAACCCCAAGGACGTCCACTTCGCGGACGTCTCGCCGTTCCAGATCCTCGGCCTCTCCGCGGGGCTGATCCCGTTCCTCGAACATGACGACGCCAACCGCGCGCTCATGGGTTCGAACATGCAGCGCCAGGCAGTCCCGCTGCTCATCACGGAGCGCGCAACCGTCATAACGGGAATCGAACGGGTCGTCGCGGAAAATTCGTCAATGGTGGTTACCGCGAAACGCGACGGCATCGTCCGGAACGTCACCGCCGACCAGGTCGTGGTCGACGACGACATCTACAGGCTGCGCAAGTTCACGCGCCTCAACGAACGCACGTGCCTGAACCAGAGACCCATCGTGAAGGCCGGCGACAAGGTGAAGAAAGGCCAGGTCATCGCGGACGGCCCGGCCACCAACCTCGGCGAGCTCGCGCTCGGCAAGAACATCCTCGTCGCGTTCATGCCGTGGGACGGCTACAACTTCGAGGACGCCATCATCGTCAGCGAGCGGCTGCTCAAGGACGACGAATACACCTCGATCCACATCGAGGAGTTCGAGATCGATACGCGCGAGACCCGGCTCGGCCGCGAAGAGCTCACACGCGATATCCCCAACGTGTCCGAGCGCGCGCTGCGCAACCTCGGCGAGGACGGGATCATCCGCGTCGGAACCAAGGTCAGGTCCGGCGACATCCTCGTGGGCAAGGTCGCGCCGAAATCGAAGACCGAACTCTCGCCCGAAGAGAAACTCCTCCACGCCATCTTCGGCAAGATGGGCGAAGACGTCAAAAACGAATCGCTCGAGGTGCCGTCCGGCGTCGAAGGGATCGTCATCGATACGCGCAAGTTCTCCCGCAAACTCGAGCTGACCCGGACCGAGAAAGAGGATATCAAGAAGCACCAGAGGAAGATCGAACTCGAGTTCAGCCAGAACGTCCGCGCGGTGCTTGACATGCTCTACGAGCGGCTGAAGGACCGGTTCGGCAAGGACGCGCTCCCATTCCAGAACCTTTCGTTCGGCAGCCGAGGCAGGGTCAAGGACCTGCAGGGCGCCAAAGAAGAGCTCGACGTGAAGAATTTCAACTTCACCACGAAGAAGGACCTTGACGATTTCTACGGGCTCATCACCGACGCGCTGGTGAAGTGTGAGAAGTTCGAGAACGAACGCGACAAGAAGATCAACTACCTCACGCGGGGCGACGAGCTCGCCACGGGCGTGCTCGAGATGGTGAAGGTGTATGTCGCGACGAAGCGAAACCTGTCCGTGGGCGACAAGATGGCCGGAAGGCACGGGAACAAGGGCGTCGTGGCGAAGATCCTGCCCGCCGAGGACATGCCATATCTTGCAGATGGGACGCCGGTCGACATCATGTTGAATCCGCTCGGTGTGCCGTCAAGAATGAACGTCGGCCAGATACTCGAGACCCATCTCGGCTGGGCGGCGGACGTGCTTGGCGTGCGCGCCCTCACGCCGGTCTTTGAAGGGGCCACGGAAGAAGAGATCACGGCGATGCTCAAAGAGGCCAAGCTCCCCGAGGACGGCAAGACGTCCCTCTACGACGGCCGCACGGGTGACCCGTTCGACCAGAAGGTCACGGTCGGGATCATCTACATCATGAAGCTGCACCACCTCGTGGACGACAAGGTCCACGCCCGCGCAACGGGCCCGTACTCGCTCATCACACAGCAGCCGCTCGGCGGCAAGGCCAGGTATGGCGGTCAGCGGTTCGGAGAAATGGAAATCTGGGCGCTCGAGGCGTACGGCGCCGCGGCAACGCTGCAGGAGCTGCTCACCGTCAAGTCCGACGACATCGACGGCCGCACGAAGATGTACGAGGCGATGATCAAGGGCGAGAACATCCTCGAACCCGGCACGCCGATGTCGTTCGAGGTGCTCACCAACGAAATCAAGGGCCTCGGCCTCAGCCTCAAGCTCGAAAAGACGAAGACGATCTAGTACCGCGGGGATGCGACCGGGAAAGGGAAGGCGCATCCCGGTGAACCGGGGAGGGGGAGGACTGA
>JAVHLO010000051.1:0-3148 GCA_031082105.1 Planctomycetota bacterium | reverse complement strand
CTGAGGGGAGCTACCGGAACCGGGGGAACTGCGGGGCGCGATACATGCCTTACGCTCCGCCGAAGTCCGTCCTTTCGTTCTTCCGTTTCTTCGTACTTCAGTCCATCTCTTCCGCGTGCCCGCCGGGCACGTCCCCCTCCTTCTTCTTCTTCTCCTCCGCCTCGTCCGGATTCTCTCTGAACAGATCCTCGTCCCTGTCCGGCGCATCGGGGGTGGGCTTGACGAGCGGCTCCTTGCGCTTCTCGATCTTCCAGTCCCTGAACGCCAGCTCGAGGTGCTGCGTGAAACCCTGGCCGAGGATCATCATCGAGTTGTCGACCACGACTCGCTTTGGGAACGGGACGCCGTCGACTTCCGCGTACGTATCGGTCCGCTCCTCCTCGACGGCGCTTCCGTCGGCATTGCTCGTGCGTTCGATCCAGCCGGAAGGATACCACAGCCCGTTGAATTTCTCATGTCTCAATGTGGCATTGGACTCTCCCCCGCCCACAGTTTTCGCGCGCAGCTCCTTGACGCGAAGATCCTCCGAAACCGTCAGGTACATGACCCTGTAGGCCTCGGTCGCGCCGAAACCCTTCTTCACCGCAACTTCCGCGAACGGACTGAGCCGCAGCTTGTGGCCGCCCTCGATCTTCGCAGTCTTCACGTTGTTCTGTTTGAAGGTCAGGAGCAGTATGGGCTGCGATATCTCGTATTCGAGCCGCTTTTTGATGTCCTCCATGAGAATATCCAGACCGGGCGCAGAGACGTAGTCGGTCTCCAATTCGATCTCATTGGCCGTCAGGAACCCGTTGTTGTTCAGGTCCTCCCAGGCGTAGCTCATGGTGCCGGTCAGGACGATCGGCGTGGAGCTGTGTTTGTAGCTGACGTCGATCTTGCACTGCGCCTTGCGCACGAACATGGTGGTCATCGAGAAGTCGAAATTGGCCTTCACAATCTCCGGGATGAGCTTCTTCGCTTCGTCGTCCCAGTTCACCCCGCTCTTGGTCGGGTCTTCCTGCTGTCCACAGACGGAGTTGACTCCGATGAAACCCCCGCAAAGCGCAAGCAGCGCGGCCAGGAACACAGACAGTCTCTTGTGCAACATGTCATCTCCTCCAAACGGCAGACACAACGCCCATCGTGTTTGCAGCATGGCGCGAAGCAGCGGCGGAGTGCCGTTCGGGATTCTCTCCGCCACGCCACACGACTCCGCCGCGGTGCCGGGCAAGGCATCCTGGACGCTATCTATGAATTATACCCGCGCGGAGACTGACAGTCAAGGCAAACGCGAATGTCGGGTCCAGGCAAGGTTATGGATGGTCCTTTTGCCCCCTCATGCCTGTATCTGCAGGTGCGGTTCCGCTCGGGGACTGCGCGGCCGTCGCCCCTTTTGCTTGACAATCGCCGGGCGTGGTGGTATGAGTAACGGACAACCGTCGCGGTCGGCAGATCGATGTGCCTCCCGAAACTCTCCATGGAAAGGGATTCGTATGAACCGGCTTTACATTGTCGTGATCGCGTGCGTCCTCGTTCTCCTGATTTGCCCGCTCAGCGGTCCGGCTGAGGAGCCTACAAACCCGACCGGCCCGGAAAATGCCGGCGACAAGCCTGCCCCGGACAAAAAGGACGAGGCCGCCGGGGGCGCCAAGGATGTCTTCCTCCGCGCGCTCGATGGCATGAAGACGCAATCCTCCTACCGATTCGAGATGAACACCGCGTTCCAGGCCGGGTCGGTCCCGGTCAAGCTCCAGGTGTCGGGTTTCTTCAAGGCGCCCGACTTCTTTCACCTGAAGGCCGAAGGGCTCGGCGGCACCGCGCCCGTGGAAGGCTACTACAAGGGCGACAAAGGCGCGGTCAAGGACGACTTCCGCCGCAAGTGGGTGCCGTCCGAGCAGGCCACCATGCCCATCGCCAGGTTCCGGATGCGCAGGCCGGACGAGATACTCGACAAGTTGCAGCCGTACGCCGAGACCGGCAGTCTCGGCAACCCGGAGAAGGTCGGCGAGGTCGACTGTGACACGATCTCGTTCGCGCTCCCGGCCGAGGCGTTGAGCCCGCTCCTGAAGGCGTTCGGCGTGCCGATGGGCAGCGCCAAGTTCGACCCCACGCGTACCACGGTTTCGGCGCGCTGCTACGTAGGCAAGGCGACGAACCTCCCGCACAAACTCCTGATCCTGCTCGAGACCCAGTTCGGCGAACCGGAGATTGAAGGCGAAGGCGAACCGGGCCTCGAAGACGAGACACCCGAAGAAGGCGGCGAACCCGACGTCGATGTCGACGACGAAGAGGTCGAACCGCCGAGTGTCATCAACCTGACGATCACGATTTCCGCGGAGTTCCTTGATTACGGGAAGGAACCAGTGATCGAGATGCCGCCCGAGGTGAAGGAACTGCTCGGCATGACGGAAGAGCCGGCACCGGAAGAGAAGAAGCCGGAAGAGAAGTAGCTTTCCGGTGTTTCTTAGCGTCTTCGTGTCCTGGCGCTGCCTCGCTACGAACCGCGCGAACAGAACTTGGGATTTTCCCCGACATGCATCCTCGAAACAGCTTCATACTCTATTTCGCCTGGCTTGTCGCGACATCCGGGACCGTCGCAGTGCTTGCCGGCGCGCGACTCGGGCAGGGCTGGGCGGGGCCGGAGAATCTCCACCTCGCTCTCGTCCTGGTCCAGCTTTTCTTTGTTTTGTTCCTCTGGCCGTTCTTTGTCAGGGCGGCAGCCTTGTCCGCCAGCGTCACCTCCGCCCAGACTCCCGCGCGCACGGGGACAGCCAAACCGCCGAAGATCCTCCCCAGCATGGAGCCGGGAGAGATCCACATCCAGAAAGAAGTCGCTGCAAAATTCTCTCCCGCGATGGCCCAGACCCACAGAATGGTTCCCATCAGGTTCGAGAACAATGTGTTGACCGTCGCAATGGCCGATCCGGGGGAGGCAGGCGCTATTGATGACCTGCGTTCTCTGCTCGAATGTGACATTCAAGGGGTCGTGTGCGACAAAGATGCGCTGAACAAGGCTTTAGAGACCTACTACAGCGGGCAGGAGGACACAATAGACAAGCTGATTGCAGAGATCGGCAAGTCTTCGGTCGATTCGATGGATTTCTCGTCCGCTACCGAGAAAGGCAAGCCTCCGGTCGATTCGATGGATTTCTCGTCCGCCTTCGAGAAA
>JAVHLO010000519.1 GCA_031082105.1 Planctomycetota bacterium | reverse complement strand
CAAATCCTGTTTCGAGGCAACTGGCCTTTTTCATAGCTACATGGTAACTTCGGGGGGAGAGGGGAACTCGCATATCGAATCTCGGATCGTCAGGGTCGCGGCACGGACTGACGCGCAGAGCACGCACGCATGTACGCACTTGCGCCCGCACGCTCGCACTTGCGCAAGCACGCTACCTGGCCTTGCGCGCCGCTTCCTTGATGAGTTCGAGTGCCACGACCTCGCGCTGGATCTGGTTCGTCCCTTCGTAGATCTGCGTGATCTTCGCGTCTCGCATCATCTTCTCGACGGGATAATCTCTCATGTAGCCGTACCCGCCGTAGACCTGGACGGCGTCCGTCGTCACCTTCATTGCGGCGTCGGACGCGAAGAACTTGGCCATTGATGCGATGGCGGAGGCGGCAGGGTGTTTCTTGTCCGTGGCTCGCGCCGCGGCGTAGGTGAGCGACTTCGCCGCCTCGACCTGCGCGGCCATGTCGGCGAGCATGAACTGCACGCCCTGGAAAGAACAAATGGGTTTGCCGAACTGTCTCCTCTCCCGCGAGTAGTTGACGGCCAGGTCGAGCGCGCCCTCGGCGATGCCGACGGCCTGGGCGGCCACGCCGGGTCGAGCGGCGTCGAAGGTCTTCATCGTCGCTAGGAACCCCGCCCCCTCGCGGCCGAGCAGGTTCTCCTTCGGGATGCGGCAGTTTTCGAAGATGAGCTCGCGCGTTGCGGAGCAACGGATGCCCATCTTCTTCTCCTTCTTGCCGAAACTGAAGCCGGGCGTGTCCTTTTCCACGATGAAGGCGGAAGCGCCGCGCGGGCCCTTCGCCTTGTCGGTGAGCGCGACAACGGTGTAGATCTCCGCCTCGCCCGCGTTCGTGATCCACTGCTTGAGCCCGTTGAGGACGTAGAAATCGCCTTCCTTCTTCGCGGTCGAGGTGATCCCGCCCGCATCGCTGCCCGCGCCCGGCTCCGTGAGCCCGAACGCGGCGATCCGTTTGCCGCTCGCGATATCCGGCAGGTACTTCTTCTTCTGCGCGTCGTTGCCGGTCAGCAGGATCGGGAACGTCCCCAGCGCGCTCGCGGCATACGCGGTCGCGATTCCGCCGCAGGCGCGGCTGATCTCCTCCGCGCAGATGCAGAGGTCCGTGACGCCGCCGCCCGTCCCGCCGTACTCCTCGCCGATGTAGACGCCGAAGAGCCCGGCGTCGGCGAATATCTTCATCACCGGCCACGGGAATTCCTCGGACTCGTCGTACTTGGCGGCGACGGGGCGGACCTTCTCCTCCGCGATCTTGCGCGCAAGGTCTCGAAGCGCAAGCTGGTCCTCGGTGAATCCATAGTCGTAATCAAACATGAGTGGCCCTCTCGATTTTGGATTTTAGATTTTGGATTCTGGAATGCAGCGTGTGAGGCATGTCGCCGACCCGGAGTCCCCGATTGTCGGCGCTTCCGAGCCTCTCGTTCGAGACGTGGATTATGGCGGTCGCTACTGTCGGAATTTCTTCACGGCGATCGTCGCGTTATGGCCGCCGAAGCCGAACGAATTGGAGATGGCCCCGGTGACGACCATCCTGCGCGGCTCATTCGGGACGTAGTCGAGGTCGCACTCGGGGTCGGGCACTTCATAGTTGGCGGTCGGGTGGACGATATCGAGTTTCAACGAAAGCACGGTGGGTACGATCTCGATACCGCCCGCGGCGCCGAGGGTATGCCCGATCATTGACTTCGTGCTGCTTATGACGAGCTTCTTCGCGTGTTCGCCGAAAACGGTCTTTGTCGCCCGCGATTCGACTGCGTCGTTCAACTGTGTGGACGTGCCGTGTGCGTTTATGTACTGGATGTCCTCCGGTTTCATCCCCGCGTCCTTGAGCGCATTTCTCATGGACGCGACAGCGCCTACCCCGGCAGGATCAGGGGCGGTGATATGGTACGCGTCCGCGCTCATTCCGACGCCGGCGAGTTCCGCGTGGATGGTCGCGCCGCGCTCCAGCGCGTGTTCCATCGTCTCGAGCACGATCACGCCGGCGCCCTCGCCGAGTATGAACCCGTCGCGCCCCTTATCGAACGGCCTGCTCGCCCGCTCGGGCGCGTCGTTGCGCGTGCTGAGCGCCTTAAGCGACTGGAACCCGGCGAGGCCCGATGGGGTCAGGGCCGCTTCGCTGCCGCCGGAAATGAACACGTCCGCCAGGCCCGCGCGCAGCATGTGGACGGCCGTGCAGACGGCATGGTTGGCGGAGGCGCAGGCTGAGGCGACTCCGAAGTTCGGGCCCTGGAAACCGAACTTCATGGCGATCTCGCCGCAGAGCGCGTTCATCATCATCTTGGGGATGAAGAAGGGGCTCACGCGCGAGTGACCCTTCTCAAGCAGGCGCCGTTCCTGAATGTCGAGTTCCTCGAGTCCGCCGATCCCCGAGCCGATAATCACGCCCAGTCGGCTCCTGTCTTCTTTGGCCGGATCGAGACGCGCGTCCTCGATCGCCTGCGCGGCTGCGCCGATCCCGAACTGAACGAACCTGTCAAGCCGCTTCGCCTCGCGCGCGTCCAGCCATTTCAACGGGTCGAACCCCTTCACCTCCGCGCCGATCTGAACGTCCCAGCCGGTCACGTCGAACCGCGTGATCCGCGCCACGCCGCTCTTGCCCGCAAGCAGGTTCTTCCAGG
>JAVHLO010000518.1 GCA_031082105.1 Planctomycetota bacterium | reverse complement strand
GATCTGTCAATCGAGATCTGCCCGCCAGGCATGTCCTTTGTTCCGTCTTGCGGCATGGAAAGGCGTTCTTTCTGTGCCGCACGCCGGGCGGACATGCGCGCCTGCGCCCGCTCCCGTTCGCGCCGGCCCGCGTAGATGCCAAAAAGCGAAAAAGGGACGCTTACCACGATGTCGCCCAGGACGTTGCTCGGGGCCTCATCGAAGGTCTGCAACCCCGCAGCCGTCAAGAGCATCTCGACCGGCTCGCATATCGCTATCAATGCAAAGACGATCAGGACGGGTTTGACCACCGTCCGCCAGCGGCCCGATTGACCCAGCCTCCACCCGATGTAGCACGGCAACGCGGCGTGCCCGATCGTAAAGACATCGAAGATCGAACGATTCAGTTCGAACAAGGCTAGCCCGACCTATTCATGAAGAAGCATGGAACTGTCATTCCCGCGAAAGCGGGAATCCAGCAAACGGCGCAACAGCAAGAGGGCAAGACTGGATTCCGACAGTCTCGGTCGCATCGGCGATCCACTGGATTCCCGCTTTCGCGGGAATAACAGTCTGTCGCATCACACCCTGGATACGCGAAGAATCCCGGCTAGCCCCTTACTCGAAAAAGAATCAACGGATTGCCCTGTCTTGCCGGGATGGTTCCAGCAACCTGCCCCACTTGCTCTCCCTGACCACCGCCCGCCGCGCCTTCCTGCCCTTGACGGGCCACCACAACAGGTCGTGGTAGATGTACGACGCGTGAACGAACACATGCACTAACGGGGTGCGGAACAGGAGCCTCTGAAGCTTCTTCAACGGACTGAACCAGAAGGCATCGCCGAACCGGCTTGCCAGGTTGTGGCCGACACTGAATCCGAAGTTCACACTTGCAACGTCTTCTCCCACCACGTCGATTTCTTCGAATACGCCCGTGCCCAACCCGTGTTCGTGCGCCAGCCTGATGAACTTGAGGCCCATCGGGTCGAATCCCATCATCCGCGCCGCAACCGCATCGATCGCAACGCTGTCGCCGCTTGCCAGTATGTAGTCCTTCTCGACCGGCAACACGGTCCGCGGGCCCGGGCCGTTGCCGCAGATCGTGCCGTCCATCACCGTAAAGATGCCCGGATGGATCTCCTTCTGGATCCGGAGCAGGTCTACCAGCGTCTCGTGGATGCACGAGTGGGCGCGGTGCCGTCCGCTGTCGAGCAGACCGCCGAATGCGTTCTTCATCGATCCGGTCGTCGTCGTGTAGATGTGGCACTTGACCGTGGGCAGATGGACGATGCTCCGCCCGATGAAGTAGTCGGGAATCCGGATGCCCTCGGGAAAAATCCTGTCAAGCGCCAGCATCTTCGACTTGGGGCGGTACCGGATCCACTTGACGTCTTGCGATCGAAAGTTGTACAGCTCCGGGATCCGGTGTCGCTTGTAGACCGCTTCGAGCCCGTTGAGCCTGCTCCCCTTAACCGGGTCCGTGACCACGGTGTTGTTGTGAACCGCGGTGATGTCCGAGTATCCCGACTGCTTCAACGTCTCGATCGTCCCTTCCAGTTGCCAGGGCGTGGTGTTCACGCCGGGCATGGGGAAATGCCAGGAGATGTTGTCCTTGAGGATCACCGGCCTGTCTATCGGCAGGAAGTCGCTAAGCCCCGCCATCTTCGCCGCGCGGGCGATGTCGGCCAGGACAGTCTCGGGCCTGCTCTTGATGACGGCAACCTTCGATTTCACTGCTTCACCTGTCGTCAGACGGAGTAGATTATGAGGACGCAGCACGCCACCCACAGGAGGGTGCCGACAACCAGCGGAAGGTCGCCGATGACGAGCTCCGCCGGGCCGGCCTCCCTGTCGTTCCTCCGGACAAGGTAGATGTAGCGGAAGATCCCCAGGAAAACGAACGGCGTGGTCCAGATGAGCTGCTTCGTTCCGAAGAAAGCAACGGTCTCGGCGCTCGTGGTGTAGAGCAGGTAGGCGATGACCGTGGCGGCCGTGACGATCACCATCAACTGGTCGAGCAATCGCAGGCTGTACCCCGCCCCCTCGCGGCGGGTGGACGGGTCGGCGTCGGGCAACGCCAGCTCATGCCGCCGCTTCCCGAGCGCAAGCAGCAACGACAGCAGAAACGTGCAGAGGATGAGCCACCTTGAGGGCGGAACCGAGATGAGTTCCGCACCCGCAACGACCCTTATCACGAATCCCGCTGCGACCGACACCGCATCGATGACGACGACCTGCTTCAACGCGGTCGAGTAGATCGCGTTCAGCGCGATGTAGACCAGAACGTAGAAAGCGAATGCCGGCCTGATCAGGAATGAGCCGGCGAGCGCGACGACGATCAGCGCCGCGAAGAGCCGGACGGCAGAGTTTAGATCCAGCGTGCCGGACGCGATCGGTCGCAGGCGCGTCCGTGGGTTGCGTCTGTCGCTTTCGATGTCGCATATGTCGTTGAAGATGTACACTGCGCCCGAGGCCATCGAAAACAGGACGAAGCCGGCGAGCGCCCCAGCGAGTGCAGGCAGCTCGAACAACCTCTTCGAGAACACCAGCGCCGCGCACACAAACAGGTTCTTCATCCAGTGCGACGGCCGCAGGGTCAGAATGACGGCTCGGAGTCTCGACATTGGCATTTTGTGCCTGGAATCAGTGCCGCGACCGTGAGGGAGCGGGGGGCGGC
>JAVHLO010000517.1:970-2679 GCA_031082105.1 Planctomycetota bacterium | reverse complement strand
GGTCCGTGACATTTGAAATTGAGGAATCAGTGCTGCGACCGTAAGGGAGCGGTAGACGGCCGGCTGCCCGGAATTTGAATTGTCACGAACCACCAGAGTGGCTGCGCGCTGGATTCTGCGCAGCATTCCGTGTTTCCACGATTCCGTGCTTCCGTGTTCTTCTTCAGGGTAGATGGGAGTGAAGTAAGATATGATGAGGAAATGTGGAACGCTTCTGGTGGCGCTGGCGGGCGTTCTCGCGTGTGTCGCCGGCTGTTTCATTTCACGCCAACCCGACCCGCCGCCGAAAGAGGAGGCGGCGATCGCCGAGGTACCGTTCTTCATGCCCGAATGGTCCCAGAACGGGGCGGTGCCGGCATCGGAAAAGCCGCTCGTCCCACAGGAGACCAGACCCGCCGTCATATTCCCCGCGGGCGCTTCCGCACCCGACGTAAGGGACACCCGGCCGCCCGCGATAGGCGAAGACCCGAAGACCTTGCGTACGATCCCGGAGGACAACGCACGCGGCCCGGTCAACCCCGTCACGCCGACAGGCGATCCCCCGCCGCCGTACGCGGTCACGACCGGGGATTTCATCCGGTCACTCAGTAGAAAGCTCGATCAGACGCCGGGCGACAGGCAGCTTCGGAAGAAGCTCGCGTGCTACTGCTACTTCGAGGGTGAACTGAGCCGCGCCGTCGAACTCCTTGAAGGCACGGAGTCGTGGGACGACGACGAAATGAACCTCATCAGGTCGCTCATCTCGTACAGGATCGGCGAGAACAACGCCGCCATGAACGCGCTCGAGTCCGTGCGCCGAAAATGGCGAGGCGTGTTTCAGCTCGCGCTCAAGAACCCCCTCTTCTGCAGGGAAGTCAAGGGACGAAGCGATGTTGTCCGGTTCGAGAAGTACGAATTCTATCCGGGCCAGAAGGGCATCCTCCTTTACTTCGAGGTCGAGAACTTCATGTGCAAGGCCGATGAGACCGGCCAGCATGAGGTGTCCATAAGGGCGACCCCGCAGCTCCTCTTTATGCAGCCCAACCCGTTCGACCCGTCGTCGACCACCTCGCGCGTCGTCCAGTGGCCGGAGCTGCCCAGCGTGGAAAGGCTGTCATTCAAGAAGACCTACAAGCATTTCATCGACGAGCTGCAGATGTACATAGTGCTCGACCTTCCGAAGGATCTGCAGCCGGGAACCTATGCGATAAACCTCATGGTGGACGACGAGCTGGCCAGGAAGCAGAGCGCGCCCGTCGTGCTGGATTTCAAGGTGCGGTAGCCCCTCGGTTCACGAACCTACAGGGGCGCGCAACAGACCGTCGGCCCGTCATTCCCGCGAAAGCGGGAATCCAGAAGGCCGGGCACGCACCGAGGTGACCTGTACGGGGGGTTGACGAATGACTGGATTCCCGCTTGCGCGGGAATGACAGGATGGTTGGCGCCCCCAGTCTGCGGACAAGTTGAATTTGGAGTCTGAAGAATGAAGTTTTTCCTCGACACTGCGAACGTAAAGGAGATCAGGGAAGCGGCGGCGCTCGGTTTTCTCGACGGCGTCACGACCAACCCGACGCTCATCGCGAAGGAGAAGCGGGCGTACCGCGAGACTCTCGAAGAGATCTGCGGGATCGTCAAGGGGCCCGTGAGCGCGGAAGTGATCGCCACGACCTGCGACGCGATGGTGCGCGAGGCGCGCGAGCTGGCGGCCATCGGCAAGAACATCGCCGTGA
>JAVHLO010000517.1:0-960 GCA_031082105.1 Planctomycetota bacterium | reverse complement strand
TCCCCATCACCAAGGACGGGCTCAAGGCGATCAGGACGCTGGCCGCCGAGGGGATAATGACCAACGCGACCCTGTGCTTCAACGTCCTGCAGGCGTTGTTCGTCGCGCGGGCCGGGGCGACGTTCGTCAGCCCGTTCGTCGGCCGCCTCGACGACCGCGGCCACAACGGCATGGAGGTTATCAGCCAGATCAGGACCGTTTACACCAACTACCACTTCAAGACGGAGATCATCGTGGCGAGCATTCGGCATCCGCTCCACGTGGTCGACGCCGCGATGATGGGCGCGGATATTTCCACCATACCGTTCGGCGTGTTCGAAAAGCTCATCCAGCACCCGTTGACCGACCTCGGCATCCAGGCGTTCCTGGATGATTACAAGAAGATTCCGAAGTAGCGTTCCGATTTCCATTGCCGTACTGTTTCCAGGAGCACGTCATGGCCAAGGCATGCATAAACCATCAGGGCACCATTGCAATCACGCAGTGTTTTCAGTGTCACAGACCGATCTGCAGCATGTGCGTGACGGACACTCCGCACGGCAAGTTCTGCAGCACCGAGTGCAGCATCAAGTACCTCGACTACAAAAAACGGTTCCCGGACGAGAAGAAAAAGGGCTCGCCGGCGCTCCGCAAGCTGGTCGGCACGACCGTGATCGTCATCGCGGCCCTCATCGGCATACACATCCTGCACGCATGGGTGGGCATCGAGGCCGTCGGCAAGGTGGACATCATCGGCAAGCTCTTCGGCAGCAAGCCCAAGGAGCTGCTCGAACAGGGACTGAAGGAGGGCGGTAAGGTCGTCGAAGACGCAAAGGACGCGATCAAGAAGAAATAGTCGGATCCCCATGCGCCGCGCCGCTTGCGCCGATTCGTAGGAGGCAGCTCCAGCTGCCGACGCTTCTGGCGGCGAACCGTGAACGGAAACTCGAGAGCAGAGAATCGTCCGCCGTATTCCCGATG
>JAVHLO010000516.1 GCA_031082105.1 Planctomycetota bacterium | reverse complement strand
AACTGGACCGCGTGCTGATCAAGCGATACAACAACGCCAATTGGGACACCCAGACCACGCAACGCACGATCGTCTTTCCAACGTACAACTCCACCATCGCTGCAGGCGGGGGAACAGACAACAATTACTATATGTACTATGGATACGCCGCCGCCGCGGCGGCGCCGTCGAGCCCGAGCGCTACAGGTATGCTCTTCTTTGACGGGTTCGAAAGCGGAGGTTTCACAACTGGCGGATGGACGCCTACGGGGAGTATGACCGCAGTGTTTGCGATGAACCCGGCGTCAGGAACATACTGCGGCGGCGTGCGAATAACCGGCAGTTTTACCTCTCCTGAAGATATCACAAGATCGGGACTTGATCTGTCGGGCAATTCGGCTGTGTACGTATACTACTCTAGACGACTTTTCGAAAACTCAACCGGCACTGACACTTTCCAGGGGCAGTACAACAATGGCGCCTGGACGGATTTCACCGGCGAGAACCTTTCGTACGGCGATCTCGCCCTCACAAACAAGAGCTTTCTCCTGTCGTCGAACGTTACAGCCATTCGATTCTATGTTGACCTGGGATCTTTTTGCGCGGTCGACGACCGCATGTGCATCGACGACGTCCGGATCTATGCGAATCATAATGGTACCCTGCCGTCATGCGCTGCTTCCGGCGGCGAGACGGACCGAGGCGCCGCCGGGGCGTCGCTCGCCTGGTCCGAGGGTTTCAATTGGAGTCCGCCTGGAATCCCGGGGGCGAACGCAGCCGTTGTACTGGATGACGCGGCGGTGGACTACCTGTACGCGCTCGATTTCGACCTGGCTTCGACGGTCACCATTCTCAGCCTGGAGCTGCGCGACACCTCGCCCGGCGCGATGACCCTTGCCACATCCGCGAACCCGCTTGTTGTCTCGCGGGACCTGACCTTCGGCGTTGCAGGCGCAACGAACGGCGCCATCAGCAACGTCAATGGACGAACAATCCAAGTTGGCGGAGATTGGACGATCGCGACGGCCGGCAGCAGCTTTGCCGCCGGGACGGGGACGGTGGTATTCAACGGCGGAGCGGCCCAGACGATCAAGGGCGTGGCCGCCACGACCTTCAACAACCTCATCGTCTCCGCGGGCGCGGCCGCCACGACGCTCACCGTCAATCCGGATGCCGGTATCACGACGACGGTCGGCGGCACGCTTACTGTCAATGCGTCGCAGGAGCTGATCGTCGCCTCGAGCCGCAGCTTGCGCCTCTATTCCGCCGGCGTCTCCACCACCGGGACTGTCAGCGGTACGGTTACCCTCAAGGACAACTCCACGCTCGATCTCGATGGCGGCATCACAAACTACACGACTTTCACCGTTAACTCCGGCGGGCTTCTCCGCACCAGCGGCACGTCTTCTTCCGCCAGGGCGAATATCACGTCCACGAGCGATACTACTACCGACGACTACGGTTTCGCCTTGGTTGCCGCAGACGGCGATTGCCTCAACCTGAACTATTTCAACTTCCGCTACTGCGGCGCAGGCGGCCTGCGCGTTAACAGCGACGGCTCGCCGACGGCGGTCGGCGGGCTTTCCAACGGCAATTTCGACTACCCCTCCGACAATGGCGTGCTCGTCAATTTCATAGACTACAACTACGCTTCCACGCAGACCTTCAACGGTTGCGATTTCAAGAACAGCGGCAGCGCTTCCGGCGCGACGAACGTCCGCGGCGCGCACCTGACCACCGACTCGCCGGCCGGGAGCGACAACACCAATCACGGCGTTATCACGTTCAACAACTCGACCGGCGGCTTCAGTGGCGGGGCCAACGAGGACGATCCGAATACCGTTGTGGCCTGGACGCCGGACCCAACGCTGCAGCCGACCATCGTCGGCGCGGTAGCGGCGGACGCCTCCGGCGGCGGCATGGGCATACAGGCCGGCGATACGGTCACTATCACTTTCGACGAGGCCACAAACGTCCCAGGCGGCATGACGGGCGCGCAGTTGAACGAGCACCTCAGCGTCTATCTCGGCGCCACCGCCCGCACCTGGGGGACCATCGCGAGCGCCACGTGGTCGACCAGCACGACGCTCGTCGTCACGCTCGGGACGGGCGCCACGCTGGCCATCGGCGATACCGTCTGGGCCGATGATTCCGACGGCGGCGGCCCCGATGTGGCAAACACTCTCATCAAGAACGTCGCCGAAACACTAAACGCCGACGGGAGTGTCGCGCTCACCGGTACGTTCGGCGCAGACTCGCCCGACATGACCATGGCCAAGGCGGACGACCCGAAGGGGACTCAGGTGGCGAACGCCGATCCGAGCGACGCGGTCGTCTTCACCTTCAGCAAGGCCGTCAACGCCTATCCGGTCACTTCCGCAACGATCGATACCGTTCTGAAGGCGGCAACGGGCGCGCACACCTGGGGCACGCCGATTTCCGCCGTCTACAGCGGCGCGACCACCACGCTGACGGCCGCTTACACCGGCACAGGCACGCTTACGGTCGCCGATACGTCGGCATTCCCGAATTCCGTGGCGACGGCCGGCACCGTATTCGTTCACGGCGATGATTTCACCTATACAGGCAAGACCGCCACCACCTTCACCGGCGTCGCCGATCTTGGAGACATGGACAACAACGCGACCGTCTATCGCAAGGAGACAACGACCCTGACCGCCGCCGTACGCCGCGGTCAGGGTCGTTGTC
>JAVHLO010000515.1:335-2688 GCA_031082105.1 Planctomycetota bacterium | reverse complement strand
GGGCGGATAGGTGGTTTCACTTTGCTCGAGATCCTTATTGCCCTCGTTGTTCTCACGGTGGGTCTGTGCGGGATCATCGCGCTGTTTCCCGCCGGCGTGTACAGCACGCGCGAATCGATGGAGGACACCACGTCCTCACAGATCGCGGAATCGGTGTACGCGGCGGTCGTAGTCGCCCTCCGCGAGGCGCCCAGCAGCACGCAGGCGATCTTCTTTCACGACGGAACGCTAGTCGGCGGGTACACGTTCAATCTTCCGCCGGCCCCTGTCAGCCCCATGCCGCCCGGCCCTCCCCAGTTGATCAAGGTCCCGACGATGAACCAGGGCACTACGCCCGCGCCGAACAATCACGTGTTCCTCCTCGGAGCTAATCTCGGAGGGGCCAACTACCTGTACCAGGTCGCGGCGAATATCAAGGACCCGCCGTTTCAATTCGACGCCACGGAGAGCTACGGCCAGTATTCGTACGCCTTCGACATCGTCAGGCTCGGCCAACAGCCGCTCTACGAGGTCAGGATCGGCGTGTACCGCAACTACGAAGTCGTCCTGCCCGGCTGGCCCGTGTCGGGTCAGGGTACGATAGGCGGGAGTTCCTGGGGGCAGGCGGGCCAGATCAACCACGTGTGCACGGCGGCCTGCGTTGGGATCCATGCGAAACACCCGAACCTGCGCCACGTGTTCAGGGCGCTCGCGGCGGGGCATTAGCCGCTTCTTGAAGAGTTGTTGGAGGATTTCTAGCATGCAGACTTGTCGCCGGTCCCGCAGGACGCTGGGGTTCACGCTCATCGAACTCCTCGTGGCAACCGCGTTGATGGTCATCCTGGTGACAGCCATCGCGATGATATTCCATCACACGACCGACGTCGTGAAGGTGAGCGAGGCGAGGATCCTCGTCTACAGCAACGCGCGCGCCGCGCTCGACTGGCTGCACAAGGACCTGTCCGGCTGCCTGCCCGTCGGCGGGGGACAGCAGCGGTTCGGGCTGGCTCAGAACTTCACGCCGTCGAATGGAGGCTCGGCTAGTAACGGCAACGGCGAGAACATGCAGGCAAGCCCGACCACGCCGCGCGCGACCGATGCGATCATCTTCAACGCCACGACGATGGTGGCGGGCTCCGTGCAGGCCATGCGGATACTGTACTGTCTCGACCAGGACTATGACTGGAGCACTCAGACCGGCGGAACGGTGGGCGTCGCGGCGGGCGTCAAGACCACGCGGCCGGTCTACTCGCTCGTCCGCAGGGTGTACCAGCTCTCGGCGACCTGGGGCGGGAGCTTTGTCCCCGCGCCAATCGACCCGATCGTCCCCGCGCCGACACCGTACCCCAGCAACGCCCCCGTGGAACGCGGCGCGCTGTGCGAGTATGTCGTTTCCTTCAACATTGAAGTGCTGTCGCGGCAGGGGACGTTTGCCGCGCCCGGGGCCGTGCAAACCACCCGATACTTCCAGCTCGACCAGAGCGGCCATCCCTATGTCAACAGCAGCGCAAATATCAACGCGATGCCTACTTACTACATCGGCGCTCCGACCGGAATGGCAGGGCAGTGCCTTCCTCGCGCCATCCGCGTCACGCTGCGAGTGGTCGACGGCTCCGCGGAACGGACCGAACGGCTGATCCCGCGGGTCATCTGGATTCCGATGAGCCCGTAGCTCGAAAGACCGTTTTCGGACACAGACTGGAATAGGGAAGAGCGAAGAACCGAGAAGGGTGAAGGCGACGCCCCTTCCGCGTGTGTCTTCGCTTTTTCGTTTTCATGGCGCAACAGCTCATGCTCGATCCTGAAAATCTTGTCGGCCAGACCATCGGCGGGTGCCAGATCACCGAGAAGTTCGCAATCGGCGGCATGGCAACGATCTACAAGGCCGTCCACGAGGCGACGGGCCAGGTCGTTGCGGTCAAGGTGCTGCTGCGCGACCTCGCCGCGGATCCCGTCTATGTCGAGCGGTTCATCCGCGAGGTAAAGGCGGCCGGCGCCGTGAAACACCCGAACGTCACCACCGTGCTCGATGCGGGCACGGTCGAGAACGTACACTACTTCGTCATGGAGTTCGTCGAGGGCGCCCCGCTCGACGCAACCCTCGCGGAGCGCGGCCAGTTGTTCTGGCAGGATGCCATCGAGATCGGCATCCAGATCGCCGGCGCGCTCGAGCAGGCACACGCCGCAGGGATCATACACAGGGACATCAAGCCCGACAACATCATCGTGATGGCCGACGGCGTGGCGAAACTCACCGACATGGGCATCTCGAAGTCGCTCCGGCCCGACGCGGTCGGACTCACGGCGCCGGGGATAATACTCGGCACCCCGTACTACATGTCGCCCGAGCAGGCCAAGGATTCGCGGTCCGTAG
>JAVHLO010000515.1:0-325 GCA_031082105.1 Planctomycetota bacterium | reverse complement strand
GTCGGATATCTACGGACTCGGCGCCACGCTCTACCATATGCTCACGGGCCGCCCGCCCGTCAAGGGCGAGACGGAACAGGATATCGTGCTGAACCTGCTTGAGACCGACCCGGCCCCCGTGATAAGCATCGCGCCGTACGTGCCCAAGAACGTCTCACGCGTCCTCGAACGGATGATGGCAAAGAACCCGCAGCGTCGGTACCAGTCGATGAACGAGGTGCTGGTCGATCTCAAGCTCGTGCGCGATTCGCAGGAACCGATCTTCCTCAACATGGGGGCGCCTGCGGCCGCAGGCGCCAAGGATGCGCGTGGTCAGAGGAAGGCC
>JAVHLO010000514.1 GCA_031082105.1 Planctomycetota bacterium | reverse complement strand
GCGACTTTTGCCGGCAGAAACTTGGGAAAATCAGGGCTCGGTGTGCCGGTCCAGCGATTTTGGGCGGCCAAAATTGACCGAAAAGTGACCCTTTGACCGCCAGAAATTCGCGTGATTTTGATGGGCGTGTGGGAAGAATCTGAGTTTTGGACAGTTTCGGAAGGGAAAAATGAGCTGTTGAGCTATGTCGCGACAGACTGATCACGCGGCCGCGTTGCAGCAAGTGCGGTCAGCGTGACACAGAGGCAAAGAGTCGCCTTCCTCTTTTTCCCTACCCCACTCTCTTCGGGCGAACGATGGGCAAGTGTCTTCGCCCGTTATGGCGTAAGACCACCAGTTCCACGCGGCAGCCCGGTCTGCCGCGGACGCGCGCCTGCGGCGAGGCGCATGACGACTCCCTCGGCCAGTGCGGCCTCGGCTCGATCCGAGGATTCGTATTCGCCGCGGGCCTTTCGAAATAGACTTCATCGGGCGTGCGACCACGGAAGGATTCATGAGGCCGGTGGCCGTTGTACCAGTCAAGAAAGAAGTTGACTTCCCGTCTCATCGCCTCACGCCGGAACGGCACGATGATTCGTTGTGTACACTCGTTCTTGAGGCTCCGCACGAACCGCTCGATGACGGCGATGCTGCCGTGCTTCCCCACCGCGCCAAACCTGGGCAAAATGCCTTTGCGCTTGCACCACGCCTTGTCCGCCTCAGCGGATCCGCCCGAGGCGGAAATCCCGCGCACCAGAACTGTCTCCCCTTGTCGCAGACGAGGTATCTGGGTTTGGCCTTGCTGAAGATCTTTCCGAGGGACGCCCTGATCTGCACGGAGGCTGGCGGCTTCTTGAAGACCTCCACGCTTGCACACCGCCGCGAGAAGCAATCGAGCACGAGAATAACCCACTCCTCGCCCCTCCGAAGGAGGGGAACCACCCACGAGCAGAACGGCCAGACCTGCGGCAGCGCAAAGGGCAGCCAGCTCGTCCACATTCCCAGCGAGGTGGGGACGACGGTCATGTCCACGTGGTGGAGATGATCGGGACGCTAGAATGTCAGGCGGCGGTCTTCTGGATTCCCGCTTTCGCGGGAATGATAAGACATTCGCTTTCGCGGGAATGACAAGCGATGGGGGTCTGCGGTTAAGGCGATGCCCCGACGCGTTGGGGCATGACATGGAGGGCGGGTCTTCTCGCATTGGGCTGGATTCCCGCTTCGGCGATTTCGCGCCAAGAGAGCTATTGCAGCGCCCGCGGCCCAAGGTCGCAAGTCCCCCCCTTCAAGGGGGAGGGAAACGCCGCGCGTGATCTTGATCCGAAATCGACGAGCGTCATTCAGGATGTCTTCCCCGGCGTCTCCGAGTCTGGCGTTGACACTGTTTGCTCCGCCGGTTTCGTGTTCGTGTTGCCGAGCGCCTCCATTTGCAGTGTGGCGTGCTCGATGTCGTGCTTCTCCCCGAGCGCGCGGCAAATGTTGCCGACGATCGCCTGGGCGTCGCTGACGCTCATGTCTTCCAGCACCAGGTGCGCGGTCATCGCGTACATGCGCGAGGTGATTTCCCAGATATGCACGTCGTGCACCTGTTTCACCGCCGGACACGCCCCGCAGATCGTGTTCACCACGTTTTCAATGCTTATGTGGCGCGGGGTCGCCTCGAGAAGGACGTGGAGCGAATCGCGGATGAGCTTGACCGACCATATGGCGATGACGCACGCGATAAGGAGGCCGAGGATCGGGTCGATGACGAACCAGCCCGTGAACACGATGACCACTCCACCGGCGACGACGGCGACCGAGGAGAGCGTATCGCCGAGCATGTGAAAGAACGCGCTGCGCACGTTCAGGTCGTCCTTGTGCGAGCCGGACAGTACGACGGCGGAGACGAGGTTTACCACCAGCCCGACGACCGCCACGATCAGCATCTCGGTGGTATTGACGGTCCGGGGCGCGAGCATCCTCTCGATCGCCTCGTAGAAGATGAACCCGGTCATGACGATGAGCCCGAGCCCGTTGACGAGCGCGGCGACGACCTCGATTCGATAGAGGCCGAAGCTCCGCTCCTTGCATGTGGGCATGCCGGCGATGCAGATGGCGCCGAAGCTGACGAAGAGCGCGAAGGAATGGGTGAGCATGTGGCCCGCATCGCTGACGAGGGCGAGGCTGCCTGACATGATGCCGGCGATGACCTCGACGACCATCATTACGACGGTCATGGCGAGCACGATCAGGAGCCGGCGCTTCTCGGCTGGTCGGTGCATGTGCGCGCCTGCGTGGTCGTGCGCGTGATCGTGCGCATGGTCGTGCGCATGGTCGTCGTGGTGGTCTTCGGCAGGCTTGGGGCAGTGCGGGTGTTGCAGTCCGCACTTGATTTCGTTTTCGGGGGTCATCAATGGCTCCGAACTGTGTCGAGCTGGACCGGTACACCGCCGCCCTCGAGCGACTTCTGTGCCGCCTCGAGGAGGCGCACCACGCGGAGCCCATCCCGCCCGTCAGAGAGCGGTCTCTTGCCCCCCGCCACGCATTCAATGAAGTGCGCGCACTCGTTCCGGAGCGGTTCGGTCATCTTCAATTGCGGGATGAAGATGTCGCCGAACCGGAGCGCAATGGCCTCGCCGTATGACGCGTAGGTCGGCGCGGCCTCCGCGCCCTTGTCGTAGATCTTCAACTTTTCCGTGGCCTCCATGTCGTCAAAGACGACCATCTTGCGGTCG
>JAVHLO010000513.1 GCA_031082105.1 Planctomycetota bacterium | reverse complement strand
GACAACCCCCTGAATCTCCCCTTGCTAGCCTGGCCTATTCATGAAGAAACGTGGATATGTCATTCCCGCGCAAGCGGGAATCCAGAAGATGGTGCAACGGCAAAGGGACAAGACTGGATTTCGACCGTCCCAGGCGCGTTGCCGATTCGCTGGATTCCCGCTTTCGCGGGAATGACAGTCTGGCGGGCTTTTTCACTATACGCGAATAATCCGGGCTAGGGGGGACTTCTGGTCGGTTGCGGGACGCCTTGCTACGCCATCGCCGCATCGACGGCTGCTTCGAGGTGTGCGCCTGCCGGCCCGTCGATCGCGAGGTCTGCAAATGCATCGTACGGTGTGCCGCTCTTGTTGATGATGACCAGCCGCGCGCCGCGCTCCTTCGCGGTGATCGGGATCGCCGCCGCAGGATAGACCAGCAACGAACTGCCCAGCGCGAGCATCAGGTCGCAATGGCCCGCAACGGAGAACGCCTCCGCGAGCACATCCTCCGGCAAAGACTCGCCAAAGAACACTACGTCCGGCCGCAGCACCGACTTGCACTTCGGGCACAACGGTGGCATCTGCGTCTCGAGCAGCGAGTCCACCTCTTCCATCCTGTGCCTGGCCGGGCACCCGGTGCAACGGATCGTGCGCGTGTTGCCGTGCAGCTCGAGCACCCTGGTCGATCCCGCGAGCTGGTGCAGGCCGTCGATGTTCTGCGTGATGACGGCGAGGAGTTTCCTTCCCTCTCCCTCTGGGAGAGGGCTTGGGTGAGGGTGTGTGGAGCGCGCGTGGGGCGTCTGTTCATCCCTCACCCCCGCCCTCTCCCAATGGGAGAGGGGGAAGGCGTCCCTCATCCCCGTCCCCTCTCCCAAAGGGAGAGGGGAGACCTTTTCGAGCGCCGCAAGCGCCAGATGCGTCGGACCGGGCTTCGCCCCCTTCAATAGGGGGATGCGAATCTCCTTGAAGAAACTCCAGAAGTAGGTCGGGTCCGTGTTGAAGTAGTCGATGCTTGCGAACTTGTCGGGGTCGTACTTCGTCCAGAGCCCGCCTTCGCCGCGGTAGGTCGGGATGCCGCTCTCCGCGGACACGCCGGCCCCGGTGAATGCCACGATCCGCTCAGATTGGAGAATGAGCCGGGCGAGCGGCGACTCGCGCGCCCGCAGCTTGCGCCGCAACACCTTGCCGACCCGGTTCTTCGGGATCTCGCGCACGAACTCAACCTCGCGCAGCCTCTTCTGCGGCGCAGCGTGCTTCGCGCAATGGTCGAGGATGGCCGCGGCATCCGGCTTGCAGCCTTCCTTGAGCACAACGAAGGCCTTCGGTATCTCTCCGACCTGCTGGTCCGGCCTGCCGATCACCGCGCATTCGCGTACGAATTCGTGCCGGTAGACGATATTCTCCAGGTCACACGGGAAGATGGAATGGCCCTTGTATTTTATGAGGTCTTTTTTTCGGTCCACGATGTAGAAGAAGCCGTCGTCGTCCATGCGCGCGATGTCGCCGGTGCGAAGCCAGCCGTTCGAGAACGCCGCCGCCGTCTCCTCAGGGCGCTTCCAGTACTCCTTCATGACTTGAGGCCCCTTGACCAGCAGTTCGCCGGTCTTCCCTGGCGGTAACTCGACCTCCGGCTGCTCGGGGTCCGCGATCCTTGCGTCCGTGTCGGGGAGCGGGATGCCGATCGAGCCGGGCCTGACATGGTTCCGCGGGCTGTTGTGCGTCTCTGGGGACGCCTCGGTCAGGCCGTAACCCGTGACGAACCGCACGCCCGTCGCGTCTTCCCACCTGCGGGGAAGCCCCTCCGGGATCGGCATCGCGCCGGCCTTCACGTAGCGGAGCGAGGACAGGTTCGCCTTCGTCAGGGCGGGATGGTTGAGCAGCGCAATGAAGAGCGACGCCGGCCCGTACCAGACCGTCACGCGGTTGTCTTCGACGAGTTGCAGCGCCTTCTCAACCTCGTAGCGGTCCATGACGGCGACCCTTGCGCCCGAGAAGATGACGGAGTGGACACAGATGGAAAGTCCCCACGTGTGGCAGAAGGGCAGCAGCCCCATGACGACGTCGTCCGTCGACCAGTCGAACCAGGTGGCGTTCTGGACCGCGTTGGCTATGAGGTTCGTGTGCGACATCACGGCGCCCTTGCGCGTGCCGGTTGTCCCGCCGGTCTGCTGGATGACGGCGGCGTCGGTTCCGCCGGATTCCTGCGGGTCGCGGGCGCGGTTGTCGGTACGGCTGCGAACACGACCTGCGCGGCCGCCCGCTGACGCGAGAGAAAAGGCCATCGAAGCAGACTGCGGTTCCGCGGACAGGATATGTCGGACTCCTGCGACCAGAAACTCGCGCAGGTGCGGCGAACGTTCCACGGAGATGATCCCGGCGGCCGGCTCGGTGTCGCCTACGATCTCTTCAACCTCGGCAAGCGGCGCGAGCGTGTTGATTGGAACGGCGACGCAGCCCGCGCGCAGGATGCCGAAATAGGCCGCAGGGTAGGAGGCCGAGTTGGGGAGGACAAGCAGGACTCGACTGCCGGGCGGAACGTCCATGTCAGCCAACTGGGCTTGGACTGCCTGCGCGGCCGCCCACAGTTCGCCGAAAGACACCTGTGCGGCGCCGTCGATCAGTGCGACGGCCTTCGGCGTTTCTGTCGCGCGTCTCTCCAGCAGGCCGCACAGCCCGCCCGGCGGGTACGACAGCCCCTTGGGGACGCCGGCAGGCCAGAATCTGAACCAGGGACGGT
>JAVHLO010000512.1 GCA_031082105.1 Planctomycetota bacterium | reverse complement strand
CCGAACTCGGTTCGGAATCTCCTTGGCCCTGTGTTCGGCCTCTTGTTGAAGGAATTCCCCCGACGCGTCGGGCCAGGCCTCAGATTTCCCGATTTTCCGATCCCCTGATCTCCCATGTTCCCAATAGTCGTCATCAACGTCCCCGGCCTGTCGCCGTCGTTCATTCAGGCGGCGAAACAGAAGATGCCGGCGTTCAACGAGCTCGCCGCCAAGGGGGCGCAACTGCCCCTGCGCAGCGTCTTCCCCGCCGTTACCTGCCCGATGCACGCGACCATGACCACCGGACTGCCGCCCGGCGAGCACGGGATCGTGGCCAACGGCTTCTTTGACAGGGACACGGTGAGCGTCGATTTCTGGCAGCAGTCCCACCGGCTGGTGCAGGGCTGGCGATTCTGGCGCGCTGCGAAAAAAAAGATGCCTGACCTGAACGTCGCGGTGCTCTTCTGGCAGAACATCATGTACTCGGACTGCGACATCTACCTTACCCCCGCGCCCATCCACGCCGCTTCGGGACAGACCGTGCAGGACTGCTACTCGAAACCGCGCGACCTCTACGCGAAGCTCGTCGGCGCGCTCGGGCCTTTCCAGTTGCACTGGTACTGGGGTCCGATGGTCTCCGTGCAGGGGTCGCTGTGGATCGCCGATGCCACAAGATGGGTGCTCGAAAACTGCGCGCCCCACATCGTCCTGACATACATCCCGCAGCTTGACTACACGCTCCAGCGGCACGGGCTGAAGGCGCCGCAGGCGCTCGTTGATGCGGGCAAGGTCGACGCGCTCATCGGCGAGCTCGTGCGGGCCGTGTCGGCCCGGGGCGGGACCGCGATCGTCGTGTCAGACTACGGGATCAGCAACGTCTCCGGCGCCGTCAGGCTCAACGCCGAACTCCGGAAGGCCGGTCTGCTCGAGATCAGAGAAGTGGCCGGACGGGAATACCTCGATCTCGGCACGAGCAAGGCGTTCGCCGTCGTGGATCACCAGGCCGCGCACGTTTACTGCACTCCCCAGGAGGCCGCCGCTGACGTGGGAGCCTTCCTGCGCGGAGTGCCGGGCGTCGAAAAGGTGCTCGTGGGCGACGAGAAACGGTCGCTCCAGTTGGATCACCCCCGGGCCGGCGAAGTCGTCGCCATCGCCGCGCCGGACAAGTGGTTCGCCTATGACTGGTGGGAGGACGAGGGCCGCGCGCCCGATTTCGCGCGTACAGTGGATATTCATCGAAAACCGGGCTTCGACCCGCTCGAACTGTTCGCGGACCCTCAGACCCGCCGGCTTGCGACCGACCATTCGGTGGTCAAGGGCTCGCACGGCAGGCCGCCCCAGGGAGCTTCGGAGCTGGGCGTGTTCGCCTGCGCGGATAAGACTGTGTTCGGCAAGGAAGTCCCGAAATCAGTGAACGCGGTGGAAGTGCCGCACCTGATCATGAAGCTTGCCGGACTCAAGTAGTTCGTGAGTTCGTGAGTGCGTACGTGCGTGAGTGCCTGTGGCTCCGACACGCACGTACGCACTTGCGACATTTTTGGAGTGATTCATCATGCGCGCGACATCGAGATCATTGGCATGCCTGGCCGTCGTCCTGTGTTTCACGTTCGGTTTCGCCTCGGCCGCGATCGCGCAGAAGGCGCCCGACGAGAAGCCCGTCAAGATCGGCATCGTGACCGGCACCGTGTCGCAGGGCGAAGAAGAGTACCGCGCGGGCGAGTACGCCGTGAAGAAATACGGCAGCGACAGGATCATCCACGTGACCTACCCGGACAATTTCATGGTGGAGCAGGAGGCGGTGATATCGCAGATCGCGATGCTGGGCGACAACAAGGACGTAAAGGCGATCATCATATGCCAGGCCGTACCTGGCACGGTTGCCGCGATCCAGCGCGTGAAGAAGTTCAGGCCGGACATCGTTTTCCTGCTCTGCATCCCGCACGAAGACCCGGCGATGGTCGTCAAGTACGGTGACATCATTTTGAGCACGGACGATCTGGCGCGCGGTGAGACGATCATCGAGCTTGCGGTGAAGATGGGGGCGAAGACATTCGTCCACTATTCGTTCCCGCGGCACATGTCGCAGGACCTGCTGGCCCGGCGGAGGAATTTGATGAAGGAGGCGTGCGGGAAGAAGGGCATTGCCTTCGTCGACGCCACCGCGCCGGACCCAATGGGCGATTCTGGCATCCCCGGCGCACAGCAGTTCATCCTCGAGGACGTGCCGCGCAAGGTCACCCAGTACGGCAAGGATACGGCGTTCTTCAGCACCAACTGCGCCATGCAGGAGCCGCTCATCCGCGCGGTCCTGCAGACGAAGGCGATCTTTCCTGAGCAGTGCTGTCCGAGTCCGCTGCACGGGTATCCGGGCGCGTTGGCGATCGAGATAACCGACGAGGAGAAGGGCAATATCGAATCGATCACGAAGAAGATCAAGGACAAGATCACTGCGGAGGGCGCATCGGGCAGGTTTGCGACGTGGGCGGCGCCGATGAACATGGTCTTCGTCGCGGCGGCGGTCGAGCTTGCCTTTGCGAAACTGAACCGCTCGCTCGATTTCAAGAAACTCGATGCCGTGAAAGAGGTGATCGACACGGCCGCGGGACTGAAGACGATCATCAAGTGCTACGAGACCGAACAGAAAGGTCCCAACGACACCGTGATCAAATCGGAGAAGAAGAACTTCTACCTCGTGGAGCTCGAGTCGATAATATTCTAGCTCCCTCTCCCTCTGGGAA
>JAVHLO010000511.1 GCA_031082105.1 Planctomycetota bacterium | reverse complement strand
CAACCGTTCTGCATCAGATCTGCCACAAAAAGGCACAAAAGACACAAATTACCGGAGAAGGACCGACCATTTCAGCAATTAGTCAGCAGTGCCCATCTTGGACACCAGGTACATCACTGTTCTGCGCTTTTTGTGCCTTTTCGTGGCCAACTCCGCATTCGAGAAAATGTCAAATCTCGTTTGACACTCTTGCGGCAAAGTACGGCTAGTACATCCAACCGGACCGATCCATGAAATGCGATTCTCCTCTTTCGTTCTTCCGTTCTTCGGTTCTTTCGTTCTTCGGTTCTTCCGTCCTTCAGTTCTTCAGCCTCTCGGCTGTGGACCTGCCGGGCCCTGCTATCCCTCCTACCGCGGGACGAGCCTCAATCGCTGTATCCTGAAATTCTGCGTGTCCGCGACGTAGAGGTCGCCCGATGCGCCAATGGCGACGTCCCAGGGGGAGTTGAACTCCAGGTCGCCTCGGCCCGTCTTGCCGGAGCATTCGACGGACCCGTCCGCGTGGATCACCTGGACCCGGCTATTCCCGTACTCGAGCACGACGACATCGCCGTCCGGCGCAACGGCCAACCCGTAGGGGTACCTGAACTGACCCGGCGCATCACCGGCCGCGCCCAACTTGCGCAGGAGCTTCCCGTCGGATGAAAAAACCTGGATGCGATGGTTGCACGAATCCGCGACGAATATCTCGCCCGCTCGGCCGACCGCGAGATCCTGAGGCCGGTTGAATTCGCCGTCACCCTCGCCGAACGCGCCCCACTCGAGCAAGAACCGCCCTTCCGGGTCGAACTTCTGTATCCGGTGCGCGGCGCCATACTCGCTCACGTAAACGTTGCCGGTCCTGTCGACGGCGATTCCGACCGGGTAGACGAACTCGCCGGGCCCGCTGCCGTTCTTTCCCCATTGCGCGAGCAGCTCGCCCGCCCCGGAATATTTCAGGACCCGGTCGTAGTGCGTGTCCGCGATGTAGAGGTTCCCGACTCCGTCCGCTTCGATATCCTGAGGCCGGCCGGCGGAGACGTCCGGCGGCCACCAGGCCGAAATGAAGCGACCCTCCTGCGAGAACTCCTGGACCCGCCCCGCCTTGTCGATCGTGTAGATGGAGCCGTTCTTTCCAACGGTCAGCCCGCGCGGCCCGCCGGCGAAGCAGCCGTCCGCAGTGCCGCGCACGCCCCAGGTGCAGACGAACTCGACACAACCCGAACGGGCGGCGTTGTCGGCCTCTTCACCGCAGCCGGCGGCGAGGAAGGCGCAGAACAAGACGCAAACGGCCAGGCTCAGGGTGTACATGTCGTTACTCCGTGCCCGAGGAAGCTGCGCACGAACTCGCTGTTCGGGTTCCCGGCGATTCCGGAGGGCGGGCCCGCCTGTTCCACCCGGCCGCCGCGCATGACGACCATCGAATGCGCGGCCCAGACCGGTTTCTCGAGGAGGTGGCTGACGTGCACCGCGACCATAGCCTGGTCCGCGACGAGCCCGGCAACCACCCGGCCCAGGTCGTCGCGCAGGAGCGGGTCGAGCCCGGCGAAGGGTTCGTCGAGCAGCAGAATGGCCGGCTCGACGGCCAGCGCGCGGGCGAGCGCGACCCGCTGCTGTTCGCCGCCCGATATCTCGCGCGGCAGTCGCTCGCGCAGCGGGCCGACCTTCAGCCGGTCGAGCCAGGCCTCCGCGACGGCGCGCCTCCGGCGGCGCGGCACCGCACTCCGGCGGATGACGAACTCCACGTTGGCCCGCGCAGTCATGTGCGGCCAGAGCGAGGCGTCCTGGAAGACCATCGCGACCCGGCGGTGTTCAGGCGCCGTGTGCACGGAGTCGGAGTCCAGGACCGTTCCATCGAGCGTGATCCGACCGCAGTCCGGGGCATCCAGGCCGGCGATAAGTCGCAGGAGCGTCGTCTTGCCGCAACCCGACGGGCCCACGACCGCCGTCAGACGGCCGCGCTCCGCCTGGAACGAGACGCCATCGACGGCCTTCACCGTCCCGAATGATTTCGACAGGGACTCAACGGTCAACATAACGTCCGTCCCCAAGCTGTAGTCCTGGCCGGTCCATTCATGAAGAAGCGTGGACATGTCATTCCAGGTCGCGCGCGAAACGGAGCGACGAAACAGCAGCCGCCTGGAGCGAGCCACTGGTCGCTCGCCTACGCTCGCGGCTCGGATCGGTTTCAGATCAAGCTCCAAGACTGATGTCAACATCCTGGAGATTTCTCTGTGTCTCGGTGCCTCTGTGGCGACTATTCGTTCCGGCGATGCCGCGCTACCGGTCCGCTCGCGCCCACTTGTACGGGATCTTCGGCGTGTGCGCCGGCAGGCGGAACTCGTCGGGCTTCGAGCGGCTGTACGGGCGCGTCGTGCAGTTGACGAGGATCGCCTCGTGCTCGCCCACGCACTTGAACCCATGAAAGACGAATGGCGGTATCTTGATGAGGATGGGGTTGTGCACGCCGGCGAAGAACTCGTTCACCTCCCGGTATGTTGGCGATTTTCGGCGGCCGTCGCAGAGGACGATTTTCATCATTCCGTGGACGACCGCGAAGTTGTCCGTCTGTTCTTTGTGGTAATGCCAGGCCTTCACCACGCCGGGATAGGCCGTGGTGATGTAGACCTGTCCGAATTCCTCGAACAGCTCGTCGTCGCAGCGGAGAATCTCCATCACCCTTCCGCGCTCATCCGGGATCGGCTTGAGCGGTTTCGTTTTCACTCCCTCGATCATGAATAGCA
>JAVHLO010000510.1 GCA_031082105.1 Planctomycetota bacterium | reverse complement strand
GTTGTTCGTGCCGGCCATGCTCGACACTCTTTATATCGACTACTTCAGCCTGCACGAAAAATACTATTGGTCCAGTTCTCGGTTGGGTTCGTGGGCCGGCGAAAACCCGCATGGCGTGGCGGCCCCGTTCCTGATCGGCTCTGAGTATTTTTCCGATAATGACATGTCGGCCAACGCCGGCGTTATCGGTGGCGGATACGCCAACGCCGGCCTGCTCGGGGTGGCGATCTATTCGATCATATCCGGTCTGCTTGTGGCCATGTTGAACGCCTTTGGCAGGCGTGCCGGGCATGCGCTCGTCACTGCAGTCAGTCTGGCCACGGTGTTCAATATCCTGACAACCACCGATCTGGTTACCGCGTTCCTCACGCACGGCCTCCTGCTGTTGGTGTTGGTGCTCGCCCTGTTTCCGGACCCTGTCGGGAGGAGGCCCATGGCGGCCGGGGCTGCCGCGTGATTATCCATTTCACCACCGTGCACCCGCGAGACGATTCGCGTATCCGCTCGAAGGAGCTGGCTTCGCTGGCCGCCGCCTTCTCGGGAAATGTGGCGCTCTATGTCCAGGACGGTCTTGGAGACGAGATCGACCCGGACCATGGATACCGGGTGGTCGACACCGGACCGCGCTTGCGACGCCTTCCGCGAATGTTCCTCGGGGGCTGGCGCATGTTTCGGGCGGTCGCGGGGGCCCGGCCGCGAGTGGCGCATTTCCATGATCCGGAACTGTTGCCCTGGGCGATCCTGCTGGGTCTGTTCGGGATCAAGGTTGTCTACGACGTCCACGAAGACATGCCCCGGCAGGTCCGGCACAATCCCGGACTGCCCCCGGTCATGCAGCGTCTGCTGCCGCCGTTTGTCAGCCTTGCAGAGTGGATCGGGGCTCGCCTGATCAGCGGGCTGGTTGTGCCGACCCCGGTGATCCAGGACCGGTTCCCGGCGGACAAGACCATTCTCGTGCGCAACTTCCCCCTGCTGGACGAACTGCACGCGCCGAATCCGACGCCGATGCGTCTTCGCCCCCGAGAGTTCACCTACATCGGGTCAATCTCCGAGGTCCGCAACATCTTCGCCATGGTCAAGGCCGTTACTGGCGTGAGCCCGCCGGCGCAGCTGAGGCTGGCCGGAGAATTCGCGGTCGCCGAAACCCTGCAGAAGGCCATGGAGATGCCGGAGTGGGCTTCCACGCGGTTCGAAGGCTGGACCTCACGCGATGGCGTGGCGAAGGTTCTTGCTGACGGCCGGGCGGGCCTGGTCATTCTTCAGCCCGTCGAGCATGAGATGGTGACCTTGCCGATCAAGCTGTTCGAATACATGGCCGCCGGCCTGCCGGTGATCTCCTCGGACTTTCCGGTTTGGCGCGAGATCGTGGATTCGGCCCATTGCGGGCTGATGGTCGACCCGATGGACATCGATGAGATCGTGGCGGCCATGCAATGGATAGTGGATCACCCCGACGAGGCCGAAGAGATGGGCCGCAATGGGCGCCGGGCGGTCGAGGATCGGTATAGCTGGGAGCGAGAGGGGGACACGCTGATAGCGTTCTACCGTGATCGCCTGGGCTTGGGGCGAAGCCGGCAGGAGAGCGCGGCTGACGCCGCCACGTGGTAGGCAAGAAGTCCGCGGCGACGATCGACGAAAACATGGGCGTGACGAGCCCTCGCCCAATATGTCCGGAGCGGCCATCATGGGAGGATAGCCCTCCAGCAATCTCCAGAACCGGCCTGCAAATGGTAAATTTGCGGACATTTCATTGTTCTGGGCGCACTTGGCTGTGGACCACATCGCCCCTCGTAGTCCAAGACGCGTCTATTCAGCAGCCGGCCAAGCGGCCTTGGGCGATGCACGAACGGAGCAGTCACGATGTGCGGGATATTCGGGATCATTTCCTCTTCGAAGTGGCCCAAGGATGATCTGGTCCAACTGACCTATCACGCGCAACAGCGCGGTCGGGATTCAAGCGGCCTGCTCTTTCTGCGTGACGGCGCGTACAACGTGCACCGGGCTGACTATCGGATTTCGCGGCTGCTGACGGAATCCCGCCCCTACGACACCCCGTTCGTCATGGGCCACAGCCGGCTCATCACCAACGGGCTGAGCGACAATCAGCCGGTGTTGCGCGAGGACGTCTGCGTCATTCACAACGGCATCGTCGTCAATCACGAGGAAATCTGGGCCAGGATCGGCAAGACTCGCGAGCTGCAGATCGACACCGAGGTGATCCCGGCGATCGCCGCCGCGCACCTGGAGACTGGCGGCGCCGTCGAAGAGATTCCTGCCAGGGTGCTGGAGCTCTGCAAGGGCGTGGTCGCCTGCGCCATGGCCCTGCCTCGCCTGGGCAAGCTGCTCCTCTTCTCGAACAACGGCAGCCTCTACGTCGGGCACAAGAACGGGGCCACCTACTTCGCCTCCGAGGCCTATCCGTTGTCTGTGGTCGGGTGCGCCGACATCGAGCAGGTCAAGGAAGAGGGCAGGATCATCGACATCCCGGCCTCTGAAGCCGCCTATGCAATATCCAACAAGGTGGACCGCAAGACCAACCTGATCCCCGATCTGGTCCTGTCCTCGGCGGAAGAGAAGCTGCTGGTCTATCCCAAGCACAACCTGCGTCGTTGCACGAAATGTGTACTGACGGAAACGATGCCCTACATCAGTTTCAACGAAGACGGCGTCTGCAACTACTGCACCAACTATCGGCCGCGGAACGCGCCGAAACCCAAGGAAGAGC
>JAVHLO010000050.1 GCA_031082105.1 Planctomycetota bacterium | reverse complement strand
CACCCCCGCCCTCTCCCAAAGGGAGAGGGAGAAAATGAATGAAACACCTGAAAAAAATCCTCGCCACTATCGGCTACGCCCGGCTGCTCATCATCGTCTTTCTGGTCGCGGTTTTCATTGTCGCCGGAAGGATGGAAGGGCTGAGCGTACAAGAGCTCGCCTCGAGCTCACTCACGCGGATCGGGATGTGGGGGATACTCGTCCTCGCGCTGGTGCCTGCGGTGCAATGCGGGGCCGGACTCAACTTTGGCCTGCCGATCGGGATCGTGTGCGGGCTCGTGGGCGCGCTCATGTCCATCGAATACGGGCTTAACGGGTTGAGCGGCGTCGCGGGCGCGGCGCTGTTCGCGATCCCGTTTGCGCTTTCCACGGGACTGCTGTTCGCGCTCCTCCTTCGTCGTGTGCGTGGCCACGAGATGATGGTCGGCACCTACGCCGGATTCTCGATCGTTTCGATAATGTCCATCTTCTGGGTCGTCGCGCCGTTCAAGAGCTCGAAGCTGATCCTGCCGATGGCCGGCAAAGGCGTACGCCCGACGATCGACATCACCGGTCTGTATGCCGGGGCGATCGACCGCATCGGCAGCTTCAAGCTGGCCGGCGTGCTGTTCCCCACCGGTGTGCTCGCCGCGTTCATCGCGACGGCGGCGCTCCTGTGGCTCTGGGGCAGGACGCGCGCGGGCTCCTCGATGCGCTGGTCGGGCACGAATCCGCGGTTCGCCCTGTCGTGCGGCGTCAGGGTCGATCGCATGTACATTCTCGGCATCGTCCTCTCCACCATCCTGGCCGCGATCGGCACGGTGATGTACTGCCAGAGCTTCGGCAGGATCCAGCTCTATACCGCGCCGCTCTTCATGGCATTCCCGGCCGTGGCCGCGCTGCTGCTCGGAGGGGCGACCACCCAGCGGGCCACGGTGGCCCATGCGGTCATCGGCGTGATCCTGTTCCAGACGTTGCTGACGATCGCCCTCCCGGTCGCAAGCGAGCTGCTGCAGGGCGATGTCAACGAGGTCACCGAGGTCGTCAGGCTCATCGTCTCCAACGCAATAATCCTGTACGCGCTGACGAGAAGGGAGCGGGTATCCACATGACTACTTCCAACGAGCGTCCGGCCGTTTCGCGCGCGAGGAGGACTCTGGCGGTCCTCGAGGCGAATGTCATCCCGATCTTTTTTTTCGCGATCTGCTCGGTCGGCGTCTACTATTCCGGGATAAGCTGGAGCTACATCGCCAACGACCTCGTCGGCCGTCTTGCGCGCGACCTGGTTCTCGTGCTCGCCCTGGTGGTGCCCGTGGTGGCCGGGCTGGGGCTCAATTTTGCGGTCGTCCTTGGCGCGATGGCCGGTCAGGTGGGTCTGATTGTGGTCGTGAACCACGGCGTGCACGGCCTGCGCGGCTTGCTGATCGCCGCGGCGGTCGCGCTGCCCATCGCGCTGATCGCGGGGATCGTCACCGGCCGGCTTTTCAACAAGGCGCGCGGCCGCGAGATGATCACCGGCATCGTGCTCGGGTTCGTCGCAAACGGCATCTACCAGTTCATCTTCCTGTTCCTCGCGGGGACGAGCCTCATCCCGATGGGCAACGCGGAGATGATCCGGCCACGGCCGTTCCCCATGGAACCGGCCGGGCTGCGTAACACGGTCGACCTGGACCCGGTGAAATCGGCGCTCGACAACATCTTCAAGATAACCGCGGCGCCGGCGGCGCCAGGGCCGGACGTTTCCGGTACGGCCGCGCCGAACGCCTTCGAGGTCACCGCGCAGTTCTCGTGGGCCAAATTCGACCTGGGCCGCATGAACAGCGGCGAGAGCAGCGTGTATCTCGAAATACCGGTTGTCACATTCCTTGTCGTGGCGGTCCTGTGCGGGTTGATTCTGCTGCTGTTCAGGACCAAGCTCGGCCAGGATTTCCGTTCCATCGGCCAGGACCAGCACGTCGCGGAGGTGGCCGGCATCAATGTCAACCGAACGAGGGTCATCGCCATCTGCATCTCGATCGTCCTGGCCGCGATCGGCCAGATCATGTTCCTCCAGGAGATCGGGACGATGAACACGTACAACAGCCACGAGCAGGTCGGGATGTACGCGGTCGCCGCGCTCGTGATCGGCGGCGGGACGGTGAGCCGGGCGGGGATAAGGCATGTGCTGCTCGGGACACTGCTCTTCCACGTGCTGCTGCTCGTCTCGCCCCGCGCCCTATTCAATATCATAGGCCGGGGCGACATCGCCGAGTATTTCAGGGCCTTCGTCGTGTACGGGATCGTCGCCGTCTCGCTGGTCGTCCACGCATGGCAGGGAAGGCGCAGGGCCAAGGCGGCAAGTCCCCCTTAACAAAGGGGGACTTCGCCCCGACCGCAGTCGGGGCGAAAACAGGCGATGCAGGGTCTGTCGTGTAGTTGAGCTTTTCAAGATGTCCAGGCGTGAGACCGCCGTTGTCGCAATGAGTGGCGGGGTGGATTCCACCGTCGCCGCGGCCTTGTTGGCCCGCGAGGGGTACGAGGTGGTCGGGATTTTCATGCGCTCAGGCGTGCATTCCGGATCGGAAGCGGACCCGAACAGGCGGTCGTGTTGCAGTGCAGAAGACGCGCTCGACGCGAGAATGGCGGCGGACAAGCTCGGGATCGCCTTCCATGTCGTGAACTTCGAAGATGAATTCAACCGGCTCATCGACTATTTCTGCGAAGAGTACTTGCGCGGCCGGACCCCGAACCCGTGCATCGTGTGCAACCGGGATTTGAAGTTCGGCAGGCTGTTGCGGTTCGCCGACGCGCTCGACGCGAAGATCGTGGCGACCGGCCACTACGCCCGCGTCGAAGATCCGGCCGCGACCGGTTCCGCATCGAGCGCGGCCGCGCCAGGCGAAGACACGTCCGCCGCCCCGGACGCGACGGTGGCGCGATACAGGCTCCTCAAGGGAGTCGACGCGTCCAAGGACCAGTCGTACGTGCTCTTTCCGCTCAGCCAGGCGGTGCTCGCGCGCGCACGGTTCCCGCTCGGGGGCATGCTGAAGAAGGACGTCCGCGCGCTGGCCGCGGAACTCGGTCTCCCCGTCCACGACAAGCCCGACAGCCAGGAGATCTGTTTTGTGCCCGACGACGACTACCGGACCATCATGCGCGAACGTTGCGCGGATCGATTGCCGCCGCCGGGCGGGATCATCGATGCCGCCGGGAAATGGCTCGGACGGCACAACGGCATCCACGAGTACACGATCGGGCAGCGGCACAAGCTCGGGATCGCAACCGGCGAACCGGTCTACGTCACGAAGATCGATGCCGGAACGAACACTATCACGGTCGGCAGGGCCGACGAGGTCGCCTGCGGCGGACTGAAGGCCTCGGAGGTCAACTGGGTGTCCATCGCCGAACCCGAACGCGGCACAGTCCTGCGCGCCCAGATCAAGATCCGATACATGCACGCTCCGGCAGGCGCGAGCGTGTCCTGCGAAGAGGGAGACCGGGTTTCGGTCGCGTTTGATGTGCCGCAACGTGCCATCACCCCGGGCCAAGCGGTCGTCTTCTACGACGATGACGTCCTGCTCGGCGGAGGCTGGATCGATGCGGCTACGGGCGCGGGCGCGACGCCTTGAGTCCGTGTTCCCGGAAAATACATTTCGTGTCCGCGAATCGCTGGCCCGGACTATTCGTGTATCAGGGAAAAAGGCCGACAGTCTGTCATTCCCGCGAAAGCGGGAATCCAGCAAACGGTGCAACGGCAAAAGGACAAGACAGGATTCCGACAGCCTCGGTCGCGTCGGTGACCCACTGGGTTCCCGCTTTCGCGGGAATGACGTTTCCAGCTTCTTCATGAATAGGTCCAGGTAGATGCTCTCCGCATTTTATTGACACTGCCCCACGCATGGTGTAGAGTGTTGAGGATTTTCGGGCCCTTCTTGATTTGCGTGGCGCACGCACGCGCGCTTTGGAGAGTGACAAATGTCGGGAAGAACGGTCTTGATCCTTGACAACGATCCGCAGTTCGTCGAGATACTGTCAAAGGCGTTCACGAACAGGCTCTGGCATGTCAAGTCCGCCGCCAATGTCGCGGCCGCGCTGGAATCGATGAAGGAAGGGCCCGCCACACTGTTCGTGGTCAACACCCAGTCCCCCAACCCGAACGGCCTCGAGTTCCTGACCGTAGTCCGGCAGCGGGGCGACATGACTCGCGCGATATGCCTGGCTGGTGCGGAGTCCGGCCCCGCCAAGGAAGCCGCAGCCAAGCTTGGCGGAATCTACAGAGTCCTCGCCAAACCGGTCGATGTCGAGGCGCTGCTGACCGCCTCCGACAACGCCGTCGGCGGGACGCTCGTGAAACGCAAGCTGAACGTGTTCGTCGCGGTCAAGGAGAAGGAAAGCCTCGAATCGATCGAGAAGGCAGTCAAGGCCGCGCACTTCGATTTCGCCAGCGCCGCCACAGGCGACGAGGCGGTTCAGAAACTCGCTGCGGCCCCAAGGCCGTTCGATTTCGCCCTGCTCGATCTTGACATGCCGGGCCTCTCCGGCCCCGCGCTCGCGCAAGCGGCCACGGCGCATACGCCCAAGACCTTCCTGATGACGCTCACGGGCACGGCAACCGCCGACAGTGCGACCACGGTGCTCACCAAGGGGATCGATCACGTCCTGAAGAAGCCCGTCGATGCCGCGGAATTTCTCAGGATGCTCGACCGGCTCTGCGTGAAAGCGGACGAGAAGCGACACCGGGCGGAGCACGAAGAAGAGCGCGCCCGCGAGACGATCTTCACAAAGCTGTTACGGCTGATAAGGCGGGTCACCGGCGTTCCCGCACTCACCAGGCCCGGGCACGTCGTCAGATCCATGGCGCTTGTGCTGCTCGGCATCGTAGTCTGCCTCGCATTGCTCCGGGTCGTCGGCGAGATCGAAACCATGATGGCCAGGCATACCGGTTCCATCATGGGGTTCTTCGACAAGATGGAATCATACCTGAAAGGCACGGAAAGCGGCGAAGTCCAGCGTGAACTCGAGCGCAGGCAGCATCGGTAGCCCGCATTGCCTGCGAACCGCGGCCTTTGAAAGGCACTCTCCCCTGTCGAGGAGATCGCTTCGTCGCCCCCGCCCGAGGCGCGGCTTCTCGCAGTGTCGGAGTGCCGCCTTCTTTTCCGTCTGTGCCTGGGGCCGTCCCGCCGTCAGGCGGCTTTTTCTTGACACCGTCAGCAAAGAGAGGCTTAATCCCGCCCATCCAGGGACGGCGAGGGCATCTCACGTGTCTTCCAGGTTTCCCGGTATGTCCGCTGACCGCGGCGTTTTCGTGCCCGGTTGGTCGTTGCCATTCGCTGCGTTTTGTTCGGCCTTGCTGCTTTTTCCAGAAGGACCCCGGCGATGAAGAAAGACCGGCTCACGGACAGGATCAGGCGGGCCTACGAGATGGAAGAAGTCATGGCCGGCAAGCTGCTCGACATCTGCCGGAAAGAGTCGCTCATAGACAAGCTGCCGCATGCGGTCCAGGAGAAGTTCCGGCGCGCATTTGCGCAAGTCCGGGAAGACACGGAGCGTCACAGGAAGACAATGGAAGGGCTTCTGCATTAGGGTTCGGAAACGTTGCCAATGGGATCAGAGACTCTCGAGGCCCGCCTGCGCCAACTCCTCGCCGCGGACATGAATGCCCGCGACGTGTACGAGGACCTGGCGCGAAACGTGCCTGACAAGAAGCTTGCGGCGCTGTTCGATGCGATCGCCAAGGACGAAGCGCGGCATGTCGCGACCTGGAAAGGGCTCCTGTCGCTGCTGGAGAAGATGTCCCCGTCATTCTGAATCGAGGCAAGGTATGCAGGCACGGCGCAGAAACCTGATGGAACTCATCAAGGTGGCCGAGATTCTCCTCGTATTCATCGTCCTTCCCACCGCCGTCTTCTACCTGGTTGCCCGACACTCGCCGTTTGCGCTTGCTGTCTGCTATCACGTCATCATTTCTCTGTTCATCTTCCAGGCGTCCCTGTCGTACCTGCAATCGTTCGGCGCTCTCGCGCGCAGGCGGTTCAAGGAACTGCCCACGGCCAAACACCAGCCCGTGCCCAAGACCACCTTCATCATCAGCGCATACTTGCCCAACGAGGTCGAGGTCGTCGAAGAGACCCTCTTGAACGTGCTCCAGAAGGTCGAACGCCCCGCTTCCGGCATCGAAGTGATCCTGGCCTACAATACCCCGGAAATGGTCGAAATAGAGACGCGGCTGAAAGAGCTCGCATACAAGTGGCCCGAGCTCATTCTCGCGAACGCGCACGGATCCAAGAGCAAGAGCGAGAACCTCAACTACGTGCTCGAGCTCGCCTCCGGCGGGATGATCGTGCTTCTCGACGCCGATCACATCGTCAGGCCGGATTGCCTTTTCCGCGCATGGCGGTGGCTCGATGAAGGGTACGATGTCGTGCAGGGCCGCTGCAGGATCCGCAACGGACATGAGAGCGCCATCTCCGCCCTTGTCGAGGTGGAGTTCGAGATCATCTACGGGATCAGTCATTACGCGAAGTCGCTCATGTTCGACGCAGCGCTTTTCGGCGGCGCGAACGGCTACTGGAAAGCGCCGGTGCTCAAGGCCGTCAAGTTCCATCCCGAAATGCTCACAGAGGACATCGACGCCACCCTGCGCACCGTACTCTCCGGGCATCGCATCGTGCACGACAGGAGCATCGTTTCCGAGGAGCTTGCCCCCTCGACCTTGTCGAGGTGGTGGCACCAGCGGAAGCGCTGGGCGCAGGGCTGGTTCCAGTGCTCCATCAAGCACCAATGGGGCGTGCTCGCCAGCAAGTTCCTCAAGTTCCGTCAGAAGTTCTACTGGACGCTGCTGCTTTTCTGGCGCATTTTCTACGACGTGGCGAGCCAGTTTCTCTTCCCGATCGTATTCGCATACTGGCTGCACAAGGGCGCGGTTGAATTCCCCATGACCCCGTTCATCTGGTTCGCAATATTCTACACCATGCTGAGCGGGCCCGTCGAGGCGCTGGCGGCCTACAAGGATGCGGTCAGGCCGATCCCGTCACTGCTGCGCTACCCGTACTATGCCGTGGTGGCCTTTCCGTACACGCTCGCAAAGAACCTCCTCCAGCTCGTCTCCGTCCGCGACGAGCTCTTTGGAGAGCGTGAATGGATCATTTCCGCAAGGTCGACAAAGCAATGATTTACCCCAGGGCGTTGTTGCTGTGGCTTGTCGTCTCCGCGGCTGCCGCGATGTCGGCCTTCTGCGAGACATCCGACGAGGCTCTTGACCTGGCGCGCAAACTCGTCGAGGCGAAGCGGTACGACGAGGCGCTCGAAAGATACTCGCAGATCGAGAGCCGGCTTCGTTCCGACGCCGGCCTCCTGATAGAATGGGCGCGGGTTCATACGTACGCGGACCATCACGCCGAGGCCATCAAGCTCTTCGAAGAAGTGCGGCGCGACTTCCCCGAGAAGGCGCCGGAAATCCTGCGCGAACTGGGAGACCAGTACAAGTGGAACGGCCAGCTCCAGCAGGCCATCGATACCTATACCGAAGGACTGCAGAAGAACGCGGGCGACTCGAAGGCGCGCGCCGGACTTGCCCAGGCGCTCGCGTGGGCAAAGAAACACGCCCAGGCGATCGAAGAGTACAACCGGATACTCAAGGACGATCCGAACTCCACCGAAGCGCTGACCGGAAAGGCAGACGTGTTCAGTTGGGACGACGAGTTGGAGGAGGCCTGGTCGCTCTACGAACAGGTTCTCGAACGCGAACCCGAAAACGTGAATGCACAGAACAGTCTCGCACGGATTCTCGTCTGGCAGGGCTACCACCGCAAGGGCGCTGCGCGATACCGGCAGATACTCGAAGGCCACCCGGAGGACCCCGATGCGCTTGAAGGACTGGCGTTCGCCGAGCACTGGCAGGGCAGGGAAGACCTTGCGCTGGAGACGGCCGGGAAGCTCCTGGCCGCGAAACCGGACCGGCGCGAAGCCGGCAAGCTCTTCGCCGAGATCAATGCGGCACAGGAACCCTACGTGACAGCATTCAGCCGGTATTCCAGCGATTCGAACCATCTCGATATCACCACCGAGGGGGTGCGGTCGGGACTCCATCTGGATCCCTCGCTCTCGCTGGAGCTCGTCTACTCCTGGCAGAAACTCTACCAGCGCGACCAGCCGACGATCCTTGCGAACAGGAGCGGAGTGGGCGTCAGCAAGATCTTCAGCGACAGTTTCGAGCTGAACTCGTTCGCGTACGGCGTCGACTACGATGAAGCCGACTTGAACTGTTTCACAACGAACACGTGGTTCACTTTCAAGCCGAGCGACATCTGGCGCTTCGACATCGGCGTCGACCGCGAAACGTTCGATGATGTCGGTGCTCTCTTGAACAGGATCGTCGTGGACAGCGTGTCGGGTTCCGTCGACTGTCGTCCGAGTCGCTGGTGGTTCTTCTCGGCCAAGTACAAGAAAGGGAACTACTCGGACGAGAACCGCCAGGAATCGGTCCTCGCAAAGATGGAGTACCGGCTCAATCACATGCCGTATGTGAAACTCTACTACAACCTGTACTACTCCGACTGGCACGAGCAGTTGAACCATGGGTATTTCAACCCGCTTGAGGTCTCCTCTCATTCGGTCGGCGTGTACTCCGGGGTGAAGATAACCGACAGCCTGTTCGCCGAAGCGCAGATGTCGCGCGGCTACGAATCGCAGAGGCCGACCTCGAAGCACCCGACGTATTTCGGCGCGGCCGGGCTCGATTGGCGGCTCGCCGAGAACTGGTCCGTCTCTCTTCGCGGCGAGTATTTCGAGGCATGCCGCGACAGCAACTCCGATGGCTACGTCCGGACCATGGGCCTGCTGAGCATCACCTACAACTTCGGCGCGGCACATATCGAGCTCGAGGATGGCGCGCAGCCCGCCAGGCCTTCCGGCGGCGAGTAGGCCGCGCTGGGCAGTCTCGCAGGGCGGTCTCCGTGAGCCACGGATTCCGCGGAGCGCCAGAGAGACCCGGCCTCCCCCCGAAAAAGGACGGACACATCCCCCCGCAAACACCATCCGGTCCGAAGATCCGCTTGCGTCCTGCGGGCGCAGGCGCGGTTTGTGGGTACGCGAAGCTGTTCGTGTAGTGCCGCCGTCAGGCGGGCGACCGTCCAACGCCTCACGGCGTCACTACGAACGCTTGTGCAACCTGCGCTGCGATGTTGCCCACAAACCGCGCCTCCACCCGCGTCCAGCGACTCTCTTGACAGCCGCCGGAGCGCGTGCTATACTCGCCGCGCATGACCGCCCGGGGACGGAGATTCCGGCCGGGCGTTGCGCGGGCGCGCGGCGTCGGGTCTTTTTTTTCCGGGGAGCACATGGGAAACTCAAGGACTCTGTGTGTATTTGCAGTTCTCTGTGCGATGGTGATGTTTCTGCTTGGGGCCGCGTATGCGCCGGCCCAGGAGACTCCACCGGCCGGCGAACCGGCGGCAGCGCAGCTCGCCGCGCCGATCCCGGTCTACATTGGAATGTATGTCAACAGGATCGAGTGCATCGACCTGAAGCAGGGCTGCTTCACCGCGGATTTCTGGGTCTGGTTCCGCTGGAAAGACGAGAGCGTCAAGCCGCTCGAGACGTTCGACGTCGCCAACGGCCAGGTCGAGAGCAAGGAAGGCATCGCCTCGGAGCCCTTCGGCGGGTGGCAGTACATGTACTGCCGCATCCGCGCGACGATCTTCGAGTCCTTCAACCTTGCGGGATTCCCATTCGACGGCCAGCGGCTCTCCATCTGCATCGAGGACGGCATGCGGGAGGTCGAGGAGTTCCAGTACATCCCGGACCGCGAGAGCTGCCGGCTCGACCCGGGCATCGCTCTCCAGGGGTGGAAGATAAAGGACGTCGCCCAGTCCGTGACCGCCCACAAGTACACATCCAATTTCGGCGACCCGTCGATAGACCCGACGGCGGGCGCCTCGTATTCGAGGTTCGAGTTCACGATCGATGTGGAACGCGAGGGCAGCGCCGTTTCGCTGTCGCTCAAATTTTTCTGGACGCTTTTTGTGTCGGTGTTGATCGCGCTGCTGACGCTCTTCATAAAGCCGACCGACGTCGACCCCCGGTTCGGTCTCAGCGTCGGCGGGCTCTTTGCGGCGGTTGCCGGCAGTCTCGTCGTCGCCTCTTCGCTACCCGATACCGCCTGCCTCACGGTCGCGGACAAGGTCAACGCGCTCGGCATCGCCACGATACTCATCGTCATGCTGGAATCCGTCGTGTCGCTCCGGCTCGCAGAGGCCGACCGGCAGAAGTTGTCGGCAAAGATCGACATCGTCAGCTTCGTCGTCCTGCTCGTGCTGTTCTCTGTGGCGGCGTTGCTTCTTATCGCGACTTAGGCCCAGCCATGGTGACCGGCCTTCTCGCTGCACGCAGGTGGGTGCGAATCAAAAAAGTTGCGGATGGTCTGTCGTAGGGCGGGGGCTTGTCCCCCGCCGCCGACTACTCTGCGCCAGTCGGTCGCTTCCTGTCTGCGGCGGCCCACAAGGGGCCGCCCTACTGGTTCGACCGGACGAGACGTATGGCCGCGTGACGGCTCCACCTCTTCGATCTACACCCAGGAGGGGGTTCTCTCGGATTTTTTCTTGATTGGTGAGAAAGGCCACCGATGGGAAGAAAAACCGAAGTTTCCATCCTGCTCCGCCAGATCGACAAGTGTCGTCTCCAGGAGAAGACGGAGGAGATACTCTCGCTCCTGTCCCACAGCAATCCCGACGTGAGGGTCGCCGCGCTCCGGGCGTTGAAGGAGTTGCGGACCTCCGAGACGCGGCCCATCGCGGAACTCCTCAATTGCCCGGTCCCGGAAGTGTGTGTCGAAGCCGTGGCCACTCTGATCGGATTGGGCGCGTTCGAACCGCTGCGCGGACTCGCTGGCGTCCTGAAGGGCCAGGACACGTGGACGCATAAGGAATCGATGCGGCTCCTGTCCGACCTCAAACCCGAACAGGGCCTCCCCATCCTTACGGGATTCTCGAAACACCCCGATCCGCTCGTGCGCAGGAAAGCGCTTCGGGCGATCATCGACTTCCAGACACCTCTCGCCTTCGAATCGCTCCTGCAGTTCCTTGACGACCCGGACCCGCTCCTCGGCGCGATAGCCGTGGAAGGGCTGTCTTCGATCGGGGGAGACAAGCTTGTCGAACAACTGTCCCGGATCATCCGCGGGGCGGCCGACGGAGTCCGCCTGCGGGCCATTGAGATGTCCGCCTCTGCGCCAGACAAGCCGCTCGTCGGCGCGCTTGTGAAGGCGCTCGAGAGCCTGAACTACACCGTACAGAGAGCGGCCGCGGAGCGGTTGAGACGGCTCTCTGACATGGAGGCGCTCCCCGTCCTTGTCGACACCCTGGGCAAGTCGACTGACGATGCGCTGGAAGCTGCGGGGGCCGTCCTGTCCGAGCTCTTTGTCAAGACACCGGCGCAGATGCTCCCGCCGTTGTTCGGCAAGTCGACCGCATCGATCCTGGGAACGCTCATCCGGGCACTGGAGAAACGGCAGGATCTGGACCACGAAGTCTTCATTCCGCTGCTCCGAACGCCCTGTCGCGAAGGCGATTCCGGTCTGCGCGGTGTCGCGCTCGAGTACCTGCTCTTCGTCGGGACCCCAAGCGCCAGGCAGCTTGTTCTCGAATTGTCGCGCTGCGAGGACAAGCGCGTGCGGACGGACGCGCTGCGGCAGCTCTACGGTACGCAATGGGAGGAGGCCCAGTCCGCCATCCGGGCGAACGTCTCCGACCCGGACGCGGATGTCCGGCATATGAGCGCGAAGGCGGCCCTCGATCGCAAGGTGCCCGACCGGCTCGAGCTCTGCCGGACATTCATCGCGGACAGCGACCCGCGCATCCGCAGGCTCGCCGTGGAACGCATGGCGCCCGAACAGGCCGAGTGGATGGACGGCGTGCTGCACGGGATGTTGAAGGACCCGGACCGCGACGCAAGACACCTTGCCATGAAAGCCCTCGTCGCGCGCAATAGCCTGGGCAGCGACCAGATCGCGTTCCTTTCATCCGCCATCCGCGACGTCGATCATGCCTTGGATCCCGACTGGTGGAAGATCGACGTCAGGCAGGAGATGATACGCTTGTTGCCGAAACTGAACGATCCGCGCGCATTCGACGTCCTTGACGAGTGCCTCTCGGACGCGTCGTTCACGATACGGCTCTCAACGGTTGAAGCCCTGCGGGACATCGGAGGCCCGAAGGCGCTCGATCTCATGGCGAAGCTCGAGGCCACGAACGACCTCGCCGTGCTCAAGCTCGTCGCGATGGAAATGCACAGACAGAACGACCATCGCGCCGGCGCGTTCCTGATCCGGGTCCTCGACGAGTGCAAGGGCGAGATCGTCAAGGCCGCCAGGGAGGCGCTGAAAAACTATGCGTTCGCCAACGATATTTCCTTTTTGATACGAGCGATCAAGTCGCCGAAGCTCTCGCTACGCCGGTTCGCGGCGGGCGAAGTGAAGAACATCACCGATGAGTCCATCGTCCCGCACCTCCTTGCCGCCCTCGACGACGATTCGCCCGACGTCCGGTATTGCGTCGTGAAGGCGCTGGCGAAATTCACGAAGCTTGAGGGCGTACTGCCGAAGCTCATAGGGCTGCTTGAGGTCTCGGACCTGTCGGTGCGCGAGGCCGCCGTTGACGCGCTTGGCGACGCAAAGTGTCTGGATGCCATCCAGCCGCTCATCCGGCTGCTCGCGAACGTATTTCTCCGTAACAAGGCCGAGGAGGCGCTGAAAAAGATCGGCGACCGCAAGGGGTTCCTCGCTATCAAGCGACGCCAGATCCGGGACAGGGAGATACACAAGCACCGGTCACTGCTGCTCGAGGTTGGCCGCTCACGCATGCTCCAGTTGAAGAAGGGCAAGTCCCGCAAGAACGAGAAGTCCCCCGCGGGCCAGGCGGTGAAACACTAGGATCCTGAGTCCGCGAGATCTGAAACAAGGATTCCGCTGAAAAGACCCTGTTCTGTCATTCTGAACTCGGTTCAGAATCTCCTTGTCCAAGGGTAGAGGAGATGCCGA
>JAVHLO010000509.1 GCA_031082105.1 Planctomycetota bacterium | reverse complement strand
CCACAATCGGGGCACTTCTGCTTCCTGGGCGCCAGCTCCGAGGGCCAGTTCTTGACAGGAGCCACGCCGGGAACCGTCGGGATATCGCCGTCGCGCGAGAGGTATTCACCCTCCACTGCATCTCTTCGGCAGATTATGCCGTTGTCGCTCGCGAGAAACGCGTTCTTTCCTGTCCCGCCATACTCTTCCGGGAACGCCAGGAAGGCGAATCTATGGATGTTCTCATACGCCTGACCGGCGCCGTCCGTGTCACGGGCAAAGTCTCCGGAATAAGGAGTGTCCGCCGGGTCGTGACTGAAAGTCGCCAGGTAGTACCCCGAGTTCGACTCAGGTTTCCTGTGGGACATCGCGGCCAGACCGGGAACATGTTTGCCTGGAACATAAGGAACCGCGACGATCGGGAACTCGCCGCCGCCACCGTTGCCGGCCCCGTCCGGCGACCAGTCGGAACGCGCAACCGCGATGTCGATCATCGCGGCCTCGACGCCCTCGGGCTGACGGAGGACGCGGTACAGGCCGGCAATATCAATGGACCAGTAGTCGTTGGTCCCATTCCCGTCCACATCCTGCTTGTGCCACACGACCTCCTGTACAATGAGTGTACGAAGCGTCTTGACGGCCGCCGCCTCGTTGTGCGCGATGAGAGACCTGTACATGCACACTACGCCGACTGCCCCGAGACCCACCAGTGCCACGACCGCCACAAGCCCACCTATCACTGTGAGCCTTCTCTTGGTCACACCCGTCCCCTCTCAAGGAAAGACAGTCGACAATCGCGGGAAACGCGTGTTTCGGGAGGAGCAGAATTCCCCCCTTCTCGTCGACGGGCACAGGCGGGACGCCTGTGCTACGTTCCCGCCCGGCGGGGCTTGGAAAGCCCACACAGGGTTTTCCGCCGGGATTGACACGCTCTCTATTCAGCCTGAGGAGTGGAACCCAATGGCACGTCCGGTCGCGGCCACTTCGTGCGCGGACAGGTGGGGAACAGCGTGAGAACCGGGCCCTCCGCACTGTTGTATTTGTCGGTGACCGCATCCCCCCGCCAGATCACGCCGGCGGCCTCCACGATGAACGCGTCCCGCCCGGTCACATCGTACTCCTCCGGAAACGCCATGAACGCGAACCGGCTCGTATTCTCGTATGCCTGGCCCACCCCGTCCATATCGACGGCATACCGAGTGCTCGTTGCGTCCTCTCGAAATGCCGCAACGAAGTAGCCCGAGTGCGGGATGGGCTGCGCGTGGTTCATCGCCCCCAGACCGGGGACCTGCCTGTCGGGAATGTACGGAAGTGTTACAATCGGAAACTCGCCGTCGCCGCCGTCACCCTTGCCGTCCGGCGACCAATCGGACTGCGCGACCGCAAGGTCGATCATCGCTGCCTCCATGCCCTGCGGTTGGCGCAGCGCGCGATACATGCCCGCAACGTCGATCGCCCAGTAGTCGTTCTCCTTGTTGCCGTCCATGTCCTGCTTGTGCCACAGATTCTCTTTCGTCACCAGCGTTCGAAGCGTCGTGACGGCGTTTGTTTCATTGCGGCCGACGCGCGACCTCACCAGCCAGACCACTCCAACCGCGGCGAGAATCGCGAGAACGGCCACCACCACCAGCACTTCAGTGAGCGATATCCCCTTCCTGGTCATACCCACTCCCTCCGAGGAAACAAACACAGTTGGCCACGCCACGAACCGCACGCCCCGTGTCAAATGTCAAGTGTCACCTTCCCCCCATCGCCGCCTCCAGCCCCAGGTCTTTGAGCATCTGCAGGTCATCCTCGGGCCTGCGGCCGCGCTGGGTGAGGTACCCGCCGATCATCATCGCGTTCGCGCCCGCATGGAATATCCAGCTCTGCATGTCGCGCAGGTTCCGCTCCCGCCCGCCGCAGAGCCGTACGTCCTTTTCCGGAAGCGCGTAGCGGAAGAGCGCGATCGTCCTCAGTATCTCCTTCGGCTCCATCGCGGACTGCGACTCCAGCCGCGTGCCCTTGACGGGGATCAGAAAATTCAGCGGGACCGCGTCCGCGCCGAGTTCACGGAAAGTCAGCGCCATATCGACCCGATCCTCCCACGTCTCGCCCATCCCCATCACGCCGCCACAACAGAGCTCCAGCCCGGCCGCCTTGATGTTCCGCGCAGTCTCGAGCCGTTCGTCGAACGAGTGCGTCGTGCAGATACCTGGAAAGAACCGCCCGCTCGTCTCGATGTTGTGATGGCAGCGGACGAGCCCGGCATCCTTCAGTCGCTTCGCCTGTTCGACGGAGAGCCGGCCGATCGAGGCGCACAGCGGGATCCGCGCGGACTTCATCTTCCGCAGCGACGCGATCGAGTCGACCACGAAGTTGAGCTCCCCGGCGCTCAGTTCATTTCCGCTCGTCACGATATCGAACCGGCTCGCGCCCATCTTCTGCGCCTTCATGTAGCAGCGTTTGATCTCGGGGAATCCTATCATGGGGTGGGCTTTCGCGCCGGCCGCGTGGTGGGCCGACTGCGCGCAGAACGAGCAGTCCTCGGCGCAGTTGCCCGATTTTGCATTAACGAGCGAACAGAGGTCGACCGTATTGCCCCTGAAGTGCTGCCTGAGCAGGTTCGCGCCGTAGAGGAGTCCATTGAGGTCCGTTTCGTCGGAAGCTAGAGAGAGTAGCTGTTGGCGGTCGAGCTTTCTGCCGCCGAGGATGTCCCTGATCAGGGCGAGTGGCGAATGGGGCGGCGGCGAAGGCGGGTTCGTGGTGCCGG
>JAVHLO010000508.1 GCA_031082105.1 Planctomycetota bacterium | reverse complement strand
GCCGACGATCTTGGCTCCGGTATTGTCAGCGACATCGAGCTTAGTGCGCATCATGATCATGTTGCACCGCTTTCTTCTCTAGGCCGAAAGGCGTCTTCCGGGTCCGCGACACTGGCCGCGACCTCGCAGCGCGCGTCATGTCCGGTCCCGCCGGGTTCTTATGCCGGCGCAGCCTTTGCGACGATTTTCACCAACCGCCAACGCTTGGTCTTGCTCAGAGGACGGGTCTCCGCGATCTCGACGGTGTCACCCGTACGGGCCTCGTCCTTCTCGTCATGCGCCTTGTAGACCGATCGCCGCCGCATGTATTTTCCATACAGCGGATGCTTGACGAGATACTCCACCTTCACGGAAATGGTCTTGTCCATCTTGTCGCTTATGACCGTACCTGTCTTGGCCTTGCGTTTTTCGCGAGTTTCCATAAACCGCTCTTCTCCGCGTACGAAACTGGCAAACTATCGTGGAAACGGCCAAGTTTACAGGTTTCGTCCACAAAAATCAAGAAAATGAAGACTCACATGCGCTAAGTTTATTACACAGCCTTCTGCCGGCTGTCGGGCTCAGATGGCGGTATCGCACCCGCGGGATGGGCGTAGACCGGGCGGGACCCGCGGTTTGACCGAAGTGCGGAGGGGGATCGCTTCGCTGGGGCTCGCAATAGCGCCGTGCTCCCTGCCGCCTCCCGCTCCCTTACGGTCGCGGCACTGATTTCTTACTTCCAAATGTCACGGATCACTAGGATGACTTCGCCGGATCGGGTCTCGCGGTCAAGTACACGCCGACGACAAGCACGAGCAGCCCCACGATGACGCACGCGGAGACCGGCTCACCCAGGATGATGTTGCCGCTGAGTACGCCAACGGGCGGGAGGAAATACACGGAGACCGAAGTGCGGGCGGCGCCGAGTTCGCGTAACCCATAGAAATACAGGATGACGGCCAGGTACGTGCACGCGAGGGTCAGGAAGGCCAGTGCCGCCCAGGCGGAGGGGGCGAACCGCACAACCTTGTCGACAGTGCCTCGACCGACGAACAACAGCATCGGCAGCGTGCCAACCGCGGTATTCAGGCATGACATGGAGAGCGGCGAGAACCGCGACAACAGCGAACGCCCAAGGACATTGTAGATCGCCCATATGAGCGCGGCGCCAAGCATCAACAAGCAGCCAACGAGAACGCCCCAGCGCTCGGCCGGGTATCTCGCGCCCGCAGGGTCATCCAACCCATCCGACCCGACGCCCTCCGCGCTTTCCGCATGCGACGGCGGATCGAGGGCCGGCACGACCGCCGCCGCATCGCGCGCTCCGGATGATCGCGCCTCTCCGCTCGCAGGACGCGCCTCCGGGATGCGGGTGGTACTCTCGCCCAATGAGCCGAACACGGAAATCCCGATCCCGGCGAGCGCGACCGGCACGCCCAGAATTCGGACAACGCTCCACTTCTCCCACTTGAGCAGAATCCCGAAAATGTACGTGAACGTCGAGCTGAGCGCGACGATCATGCTTGCCAGTCCCGCGCCTATCTTCGTCTCGCTGTAGTTGAGACACAGACTGTAGCCGGGCACGGCAAGCACGCCCAGCAAAACGACCAGCACCCAATCGCGCGCCGTCATGCGACGCATGTCCCGCCGCCCCGCCAGCAGCAGCGTGATCCCGAGCGGCACAAGAGCAAGGCCGTGCCGAACAACGGTCAACTCAAGCGGATCCAGAAAGCGGAGCACATACTTGATCGCAACAAAGGAGTTGCTCCACAGCAGAATCACCAGTGCGAGCGCAAGATGTGGCAATATCTTCTTCAAGCGTTTCCGGCTCATCTCAAAACTGCGGAGTCCCCTAGCCCGAGTCCCGATCTTTCTCTCAGCCTGATAGAACCACAGATTTCACGGATTGCACAGATTGGCTCACAACCTCCTGTACTTCAATTCATTCTGTGAAATCTGTGTAATCTGCGGTTTCAAAAGGGCATGCAGGAAAAACCTCGGACCAAATTTGGAGTTTTGGCCAGCTCAGAATACTAGCGGCTCAGCGGCCGCCTCCGGTCGACGACACAAATCCGACATCGCCAAGCAGAATCGTTCTGACCCTGGTGCCCTTGCGATACGTGGCCGTCTCACCCGGAAACACCGCGAGCGCGTTCCCGCGCGACAACGCGGGGATGTCGGCCGAGCCGCGCGACTGGACGAGCGCGACGGTCCCGTTCCCTTCCACGTCCCGGTCGACCCGTGCGGGCGCGAACCATGTCCTGTCCGTCACCACGTCGACGTCCTCAGCGAGAGGCAGCGACACCCATGCGCGCGCGATCGCCGGATCGCCGACAAGGTGGGCCAGCACTGGCCGGACGAACACCTCGAACCCAACGAACGCCGAGACCGGATTGCCTGGAAGGCCGAACACGAGGCACGTCCCTTTCTTGCCGAACAGCACCGGCCTGCCCGGTTTCATCGCCACCTTATGAAAGAGGATCTCTACCCCCGCGCCGGCCAGGACGTCCGGAACGATATCGCGGTCGCCGACGGAGACTCCGCCGGAAAGGAGAAGCACATCCGCAGCAAGGCCGGACACCACCTTCTGCGCCAGCGATTGCGGGTCGTCGGCGGCGATGCCAAGGTACGCGAACGACGCGCCGGCGTCGAGCGACTGCGCGGCCAGCGCATAGCTGTTGCTGTTCCTGATCTGCCCTGGGCCCGGCTTCTTGCCGATTTCGACGAGCTCGCTGCCGGTGGCCAAGATCGCA
>JAVHLO010000507.1 GCA_031082105.1 Planctomycetota bacterium | reverse complement strand
GCTGGCTGGATGAGTGGACGGAAAGTCCCCCTTAGCAAAGGGGGAATCGGCAGCGGGAGTCCCCCTTAGCAAAGGGGGATTCAGTGGGTTGTTGCTCCCGAGGGTCACCGCTGCACCGGCAATGAGGATGCCGTCTAGGACCGAGCCGAATACAACCCCCTCGCCCCCTTTTCTAAGGGGGAATCGCCGGCAGAAGTCCCTCCTGCAAAGGGGGATTCAGTGGGTTGTTTTCCGAAATCCCCCTGGCAACGCGAAGAGAATCGCGGGCTGGTTTGACAGGCGCGAGTTCGAAGATGTCCATATCAGCGCCTACAAGGGCGTAAGCTGGCGCGGAAGCGGGGTACTTCGATGACCAGAGTGATGCTGGTGAACCCACATTACTACGACGACATATTCACGCGGTCGCGAGTCCGGGCTGCGATACTGCCGGGCACGACCCCGCTGGGACTCCTTTGTGTCGCGGCGCCGCTGGTGAGAGACGGACATCCGGTCAGGATCGTCGATTTGAACGTCGCGCCAAGTCCGAATGAGCGACTGGCACACGAGTTGTCCGAATTCAAGCCTGAAGTTGTCGGCATCACGGCCACAACCCCCTTGATACACAAGGCGTATCATATTGCCGAGCAGGCAAAGCGATTCAATCCCGAAACGCTCGTGATCGCCGGCGGCCCCCACGCCTCCGCCATGCCGCGTGAAGTCCTAGGCGAAAGCGCGATAGACTGTGCGGTTCGAGGCGAGGGAGATTTTGTCCTCAGCAGAATCGTGTCGGAAGGCCTTTCGACAGCGATTCCCAATCTTCACTTCAAGCGAGACGGGGAAACCGTCGCTTCCCCCAGCCAGGACGCCTTCGTGCAGGACATAGACGCCCTTCCTCCCACGCCGTACGACCTGCTCGACATCGGCCGGTACCGCCAGCCCAGGATTTCGAGCCGAACAAGCCCCGTCGGGTACTACGAGACTTCCAGGGGGTGCTTTGCGCGGTGCGTCTTCTGCAACAAGAACATCCACGGCTACAAGGTGCGGATGAAGTCGGTCGCGAGAGTCGTCGACGACATGGAGAGGATGCTCAAGCTCGGCTTCAGGGAAATACAGATCATCGACGACATCTTCACGGCGGACATGGACCGGGCGCGCGCAGTCTGCGAAGAGATAATGCGGAGGCGTCTGCGCTTCCCGTGGTACCCGCGGGGAGGATTGCGCGTCGACCGCGTCGAACCCGGTCTTCTGCGGATGATGCGACGGGCCGGCTGCTACAGGATTCCGTTCGGCATCGAGTCGGGGAGTCAGCGTGTACTGGACGTGATCAGAAAGAAGATTACGCTCGACCAGGCGAGGAACGCGGTCCGCTGGGCGAAGGCCGCCGGCCTCCAGACCGAGTGCTATTTCATGCTCGGCCTGCCCTCGGAGACGGAGGAGGATTTGAAGCGCACGATCGAGTTCGCCATCGAGCTCGACCCGGACTACGCGAAGTTCGCGACCACGATTCCGTTGCCCGGCACGCCGATGTTCGATTCCATGAAAGCTGCTGGGCGCATCAAGACGACCGACTGGAAGAAATACAACTTCTCGACGTCGCCCAAGGAACTCTACGACCACGATGTTCTGCCCTGGCAGACGCTTGAAAGATACGAAACCGCTTCGTACAGGCGGTTCTATTTCCGCTCGTTCTACGTGCTGAAAACGCTTCTGAAAACAGCGGACGCCGGAACGTTGATGCAGCACGCGAGGGCTTTCCTGAAGACGCGTTGGTAAGAGGAGAACAAATGCTGAGCGTTGTCATACCGGTGTACAATGAGGAAGGCGCCATCGTCGACACTCTGAAGTCCGTCGACAAGGGCCTCAGCGAGTTCCCGGAACATGAGATCATCGTCGTCAACGACGGCTCGACCGACGCCACCAGAGAGAGGATCGCGCAGGCGGGCCTGAACAACCTCACACTCATCAACCATGTCGAGAACCTGGGATACGGGAAGTCGCTCTTCGACGGGATAGCCGTCGCGAAGGGCGAATACGTCGGAATAATCGACGGCGACGGCTCATATCCCGCAGAGAGTTTCAAGGAACTCTGGCGATTCTGTCCCGAGTACGACATGGTCGTCGGCGCAAGAAGGGGAAATGAGTACAGGCGCGGATTTTTCAAGAGGACCGCCCGCGCGATTTTCACGTTCCTCGCCGAATATGCATCCGGCAAGAAGGTCCCTGACGTGAATTCCGGACAGAGGATATTCCGCAAGGAGATCGTTCTCGAGTACCGGGACTCGCTCTGCACGGGGTTTTCCTTCACGACGACGCTCACAATGATCTTTCTTCTCAATCACTACTATGTCAAGTATGTTCCGATAGACTATCGGAGGCGCGAAGGGAAATCGAAGGTTCGCCATTTCAAGGATACCCTGCGCGCCGCGCAGATAATCGTCGAGGCGTTCCTCTACTACAACCCGATCAAGCTGTTCCTGCTCCTGGCGATCCTGAACAGCCTCTTCGGGGTCGTCATCGGACTGCTCGACCATTTCGTTTTCAAAACCGCCCTGCTCTCCCTCGTCGGAGGAATCTGCATTGCGAGCTTCGCCCCCATCTTCTGCGTGGGGCTGCTGGCGGACCAGCTCAAGAAAATATACGGTTCGCGGAAGTAGGGGGCATCATCCTCAGATTCGTGAATATGGTTCAGCGGGGGGTCTGGAGATTGGACCTCGTGGGTGGGAAAACAACCCCCTACGTCCCCCTTTCGTAAGGGGG
>JAVHLO010000506.1 GCA_031082105.1 Planctomycetota bacterium | reverse complement strand
CCGCCCCGCTTAAGGCGGGGTCCGCCTGCGGCGGAAACCGAGTTCGGAATGACAGGCTGTCGATCCTTCTCCTTGATTCATGAATAATGCCGACGAGCAGTCCTCTTGAGCCTTCCGGGTCGACTGCGCTCTTCCCTTCGTTTCTGTGCGTTTCTGTGTTTTTCTGTGGCTTCCAACAATGTGCTTGGGGTTGCCGGTCTACTTGCTGCTCTTCCCCAACCTCTCGATCGCCGTGACTGGGTCGACGAACCTCGACAGGAGCATCATCGCCGCGATCACGAAGGGTTTGTTTCCCGCCTCCCTGTACGTTTCGATCCGGTACTTCTCGAAGACGCCTTTCGACACTTCGCCCTGGGCGCAGCTCACGCCGGAAATATCGGCCGGCAGGCAATGCATGTAGAGCGCTTCGCCCTTCTTTGTGAGCTTCATCTTCTCCTCGTTGCACTCCCAGCTCCGGTATTTCGCGTTGTTCGCCAGGCATTCTTTTTCGAGCTCGACGAGGCCGGGCTTGTTCCCTTCCTTCAGCAGTTTCGTCCTCCGCTGCATCACGCCGTACGGCGCCCACGACTTCGGATAGACGACATCGGCGCCCTTGAACGCCTCCTCCATGGTCGCGACCTTTTTGAACGAACCGCCGCTCTGTGCGGCGTTCTTTGCGGCGATCTCCGCGACCTCGGGGATGAGGCCGTAACCTTCCGGGTGAGCGAGCGTGACTTTCATGCCGAACCGGGTCATCAGGCCGATGATCCCCTGCGGGACGGAGAGCGGCTTGCCGTAGCTCGGCGAATACGCCCAGGTCATGGCGAGCTTCTTCCCGCGAAGGCCGTCGAAGGAGCCGAACCGATCCATAAGGTGGACGAGGTCAGCCATGGCCTGCGTGGGATGGTCGATGTCGCATTGCAGGTTCACCAACGACGGCCTGCGGTGGAGCACGCCTTTCTCGGCGCCCTCCGTGACGGCGGATGCGACCTCTTTCATGTACTTGTTCCCTTCACCGAGGAACATGTCGTCCCGGATCCCGATGATCTCGGTGAAGAACGAGATCATGTTCGCGGTCTCGCGGACAGTCTCGCCGTGCGCGATCTGCGATTTCTCCTCATCGAGCTCCGCGAGCGACAGGCCGAGCATTGACGCGGCCATGGCGAAACTGAAGCGGGTTCTCGTAGATTTGTCCCTGAAGATCGAGATCGCCAGGCCGCCGTCGAAGACGCGTGTGCTGATTCTCTCGCGATGCAACTCCTTCAGGATTTCAGCGGCGAGTACGGTCGCGGCCAGTTCATCGTGCGACTTTTCCCACGTGAGGAGGAAGTCGGTGTCGAGCATTCTCGTCTTCAGGCCTCGCAGGCTCTGCACGTTGTGCCGCAGCGTATCAGAAAACATGGAGACTCCTTGGCAATTGCCGAACGAGAGATGGGGATGACGGTCCCACGTGGACGGATTCTGCCGGCTTGGGAAAACACATGAGGCGCGCCTGTGGCCCGTGGAGACAGACTGCTCAACGGGGGAGCCGGTTGCACGAGATCCTTCCTGCCGGACACGTCGAGCGCCAGCCGCGGCTACGGCAGGTGCTCCAAGTCTTCCATGTCTTTGTGTCTGGCGCACGCTCGCTTGTTCGCCTTCAGATCATCGAGGGAGATGAAGCTCACCGGGAGGCCGTCAATCTCAATCACCTCTCGCCGCGAATAACATTCTGCAAAATCCACGCCTGAGGCGCTTGTGATGACTTCTATCCTTACCGGCGGCACGCCCATGCGAACGACTTTGTCTTTCTGAAGGAACAACCCCTCCGACACTTGCGCCCCCGGCATGCCGAAATCACGAAGCACTGCCGCAGTCTTCCGGGCATTGGATTCGCCGAGCGCAATCCAGATGTTCATGTCTCCAGTGGCGCGCGGGTAGCCGTGATATCCTACGGCATAGCCACCAACGAGCAAGTACTCAACCCCGTGAGAGTTCAGCAATCTCAAGAAGTCTTTGAAGTCCGGATGTAGTTCGATCCTGGCCATAGACCATTCTTCGGTTGAGCTCGACAGCTTCAAGCCGCTCCAACGCTCCTTTCGAAAACCAGAACTTCTTCTCCTCTTCGATATCGTCCGGCGACGAAACGGAAATGACGGTCTTGTCGAGTAGTGGGAGTTGATCCATATGTGTTCTCCACTCGAACATCGTTGCACAGGAATGGCGCGAAGCGGGCCTTGCCCCGAACATCGGTCAGAACCGTCTGAAGTTCAAGAGGACGAGGGCGCCCTTTTCATCCCTAAGTATAACAAACGGAGGCACGCCATGTCAATCGGCAAAGCCTCCTCCGTACCACGCGGCTGCGGCCTGAATGGCGTCCACGATCTGCTGGTAGCCGGTGCATCTGCAGAGGTTGCCGAAGATGGCCTTTCTAATCTCCTCTCGCGTCGGTTTCTTGTGCTTGAGCAGGAACGCGTGCGCGGCCATGACCATCCCGGGCGTACAGAAGCCGCACTGGATCGCGCCGTGGTCGACGAACGCCTGCTGGAGCGGATGAAGCGCGCCATCCGGGCCGGCAAGCCCCTCGATGGTGAGGACTTTTTTCCCCTCGACCTGGCCCAGCGTCGTCCTGCACGACTTGACCGCCTTGCCGTCGACAACGACGGTGCACGTGCCGCACGCGCCGATGGAGCAGCCGTTCTTCGCGCCCGTCAGGTCGAGGTCCTCCCTGAGGAAATCGAGCAGGAGGCGATCCTTCAGAGAGTCGTTCACGACGACCGTCTTTT
>JAVHLO010000505.1 GCA_031082105.1 Planctomycetota bacterium | reverse complement strand
CAAAGGCCGCCACGCCGGAGCCGACACCCAAACCGGTCTCCGCGCCGGCCGCTCAGCCGATTGCGCAGCCCGTTGCCAAGCCGATCGAGACGCCGCCGGGGCCGGCCGCCACGGTGACTTGCCAGACCTGCGCGACCCAGCTCGATACGCAGGGAGCGGGCGCGTATGTCTGCCCGCGGTGCCTTGCGACCTTCTCGATCGGGTCCGACGGCGCCGCCAGCTTCCTGCCGCGCCCCAAGTTCGTGCCGGTCCAGCTTTCGCTCACACCGGCCCCTGAGTGCGTCGACGGACTCTACGCGTTCGTCGGAAGCCTCGCGCAGAAGGCCGGATTCCCAAGGGACCGCGTCATGGCCATCCAGGGGGTCGTCAAGGAGACCGCGAACGCCATCGGTGAACTGGCCTACGCAAACAATCCGCAGTGCGTCTACCACGTCAGCATGGCCGTCGCCGATTCGTCCATCTCGATCACCTTCTCCGACACCGGAAAAAAGATCGATCCCGCGGCGGTCTCGCCCGCCGGGAAAGAATACTTCGGCATCACCCGCCGCACCATGGATGCGTTCAAGATCACCCAGGGACCCCGCGGCGGAAACGTCGTGTCTCTGGTCAAGGAAAACAAGCCCTAGTGGTCCGTGACATTTGAAATTGAGGAATCAGTGCCGCGACCGTGAGGGAGCGGTAGGCGGCAGGCTACCCGGAATCTGAAGTGCCACGAACCACTAGCCGTTCGTGAAACGAAAGAGGGTGGCCGCAACGCACGATTGGAGGTTGTAGATGCTCTGTTTCCTGTCGAGTATGGGACTCTCGGAATGGCTGCTCGTCGTTGTCCTGGTCCTTCTCCTGTTCGGGGCGCCGCGTATTCCCCAGCTCATGAAAGGAATGGGACAGGGCATCAAAGAGTTCAAGAAAGGGCTGAAGGATGAGCCCGGGACCGAGGCGGGGACAGGGACCGCAACTGAAGTCAAAAAAGACACTGCAACTCCCGAGACGACCGACAACAAGTAGCGGGGAACACAAGGCCCGCGAGAATCACGCCGCCGGGCGGATGGGCTACGCCGCCCTTCCGGAAACGGATTGCCCTGACTCTCCGATTGCCCTTGCGCGCAACTTGTCGGTTCACAACCGTCTATCGACCGGCCAACACCGCCCTTCACGACGTACGCGCTTTTCCTGTAATATTCCGGGTGTCTCGCAACATTAGACTTATGGAAGCCGATCGACAGAGCGCCTATGCCGGACTGCTCGAAGGATGCAGGAAACCGCTGGTCTCCTACGTGAGGAGTTGCCTGTGGGACAAGGGCGAGCTGGATGAAGCGCTTCAGCAGGTCCTCCTCGAGGGTTGGCGTAAGTTCGGTTCGCTGGGGCCATCCGTCACCGCCCAGGATTTCAAACGATGGATGTTCCAGATCGCGACGTACGTAGCGTGGAATACGAACCGCGCCTCGCGCCGCGCGAAGGAGAGGAACGTCCCACTTGACACCGCAGGGGAATTCGAGGATTCACAGGAGCAGTATCCGGGTTTTCCGCTCCTCAAAGGCGATGCGGCAACCGACTACCGCGGCTTCCTGGCCTACGGCGAATCGCTGCTTGGCAGGATGCCGGACAATATCGTGGCCGCAGTCGATTCGCTGCCGGAAAAAGAGAGGGCCGTCTTCCTTCTGCGCGCAGTTGGCGGTTTTTCTTACAAGGAAATCGGACTCATGCTGGAGATGCCCATCGGTTCCGTGATGGGCCGGCTTTCCAGGGCCAGAACCGCGTTGCGGGAGAGACTCCATGACGACGCAAGAAAACTCGGACCTGCCGCAGCAATGCCTGCGGGTCAGGAATAACCTGGCCCTTCTCGATCGGGACGAGGCGTCCACGCTACCGGAATGCCGGTCCTCACTCGATCACCTCTCCACGTGCCCGCAATGCCGGGAATGGCTTGCTCTGGAAGAGGCCTTCGAGCATGGCCTCGTCCGGAACATCGCGCGGCCCGGGCCGGACGACGAGGGCATCTGGCAGCGCGCCTTCCAGGGGGCGATGGGCCGTGCGCTGAAGGACGCCGCCCGCACGCGGCTGCGCAGGCTTGTTTCATTCGCCGCAGCCGCGGTGATCCTCGTCGGGGTCATCGCCGCTTTCCTCTTCCGCCCGCAGGGAGGCGCAGAGAGCCTCCTCCATGCAATGGAACATGAGCATGAGTCATTCGTGAACGGCCAGGCGAAGATGGAGACCGCGTTCGAATCGCCGAAACAGCTCAGCGCATACTTGAGGAAGAACGGACTCCTTGGACCAGACGAGTGCTGCTGCGCGCTCTTCAAAAGCGACAGCACGATCAGGCCGCGCGGCTGCAGGATCGGGCCCGTCGGTGAGACGCAGCGCGTCGGGATGATCCACGCGTACCGCGGAGAGACTCCCATCACCTTCTTCGTCTACGGCCCCCACGGCGCGTGCGAGCTGTCGCAGGATGGAACATGCCGGTGGGCGAAGAGTGTCGGAAGCGAAGACCTCACGGCCACACTGAAGTGTCTCACCCGTTGCACGATTGGCGCGGTGTCAAGGATGAGCCTCGAGAACATGGGCTGCATCATGGAGAAGATCAGGTCGCTCAAGTGCGCCGGCTGCGGCTGCGGTTGCGCCGATGGGGAAGGTAAGTAGCCGGCATTGTTCACGAACCTTCGACGACTCGCGACAGACTGTTATGTTCGTAGTAGGCCACGCAGGCCGCAGCCGGAGTGGCGTCTTCTTCCGAGAAACGACGGCACTCCG
>JAVHLO010000504.1 GCA_031082105.1 Planctomycetota bacterium | reverse complement strand
TAAAGATCCTCGGCGGCAGCAAGCGACGGTATGGCGCAATCGGCGACATCATCATCGGCTCGGTCAAGAAAGCGTTGCCCGGTGGAGCAATAAAGCAGGGCGACGTGATCCGCGGTGTGATCGTCCGGACCAGGTCGGCGATGAGGCGCGAGGACGGCTCGTACGTCCGGTTTGACAATAACGCGATGGTGCTTCTCGACACCGACAACAATCCGAGGGGCGCGCGCGTGTTCGGCGCGGTCCCCAGAGAGCTCAGAAAGAATTTCATGAAGATAATCTCTCTTGCGGCTGAGGTGGTCTAGCGATGAAGATACGCAAGAACGACACGGTCGTGGTACTGTCGGGCGAGGACGCGGGAAAGCGCGGAAAGGTGATCCGCGTGTTTCGCGACGACGACAAGGTACTTGTTCAAGGCGTGAACTACGTCTGGAAACACATGCGCCGCAGCGCGGACTACCCTCACGGCGCGCGGATCGAGAAGGAGCTCCCCCTGCCGGTTTCCCGCGTCATGCTCGTCTGTACGAGCTGCGACAAACCGACCCGGATAGCGATGAAATCCGCGGCGGACGGCAGCAGGGTCCGAACATGCAAGAAGTGCAAGCAGCCTATCGGTACAGGAGAATAATAGTATGCCCGCTCAGATGCCGAGACTACATCAGAAGTACGCGAATGAAGTCGTGCCGGCCGTCATGCAGAAGTTCAGCATGAAGAACAAGCTGCAGGTGCCGCGATTGGAGAAGGTGGTTCTCAGCATGGGGCTTGGAAAAGCCACAGAGAACAAGAACCTTGTTGAGATCGCGATGAAGGACCTTGCGATTATTGCGGGCCAGAAGCCGGTGGTCTGTCGCGCAAGGAAGAGCGTCGCAGGTTTCAAAGTGAGAATCGGCGACCAGATCGGGTGCAAGGTTACGCTGAGGCGCAGGCGGATGTACGAGTTCCTCGATCGCCTCATTGCTATCGTTATCCCGCGTATCCGCGACTTCCGGGGTCTCTCTGCAACGGCGTTCGACGGGCGGGGGAACTACCAGATGGGCATCGCGGAACAGGCGACGTTTCCGGAGATCAGCATTGACAAGGTGGAGGCCGTGCAGGGACTGAACGTGTCCGTGACTTTCACGGGCGGCTCCGACGAGAAGTCGAAGGCTGTCCTCGAGCTGCTCGGAATGCCTTTCAGAAAGAAGTAGGAGACATTTTCTTGGCGAAGCTTTCCTGGATTGTCAAGCAGAAGAGAACGCCGAAGTTCTCGACCCGCAAGTACAACAGGTGCGAATTGTGCGGGCGGCGGCGCGGGTACTATCGACGGATGAAGATCTGCCGCATCTGCTTCAGGAACCTCGCGCTGCGCGGCGAGATCACCGGTGTGCGCAAGGCGAGCTGGTAGCGCGGGGACCGGCAGCGAGTAGCGAGGGAACTGAGAATCGACTTGGCAGCCCCTCGGTGCCCGCTACTTGATGCTCGCCGGCGACCGTGGCCGGCGTTGTTCGCGGATCAGGGAAGAGTAACGACAGCCTGTCATTCCGAACTTGGCTCGGAATCTCCTTTGCCAAGCGTCCGGCCATTCGCTGAAGGAGATGCGGGACCAAGTTCGGCATGACAGCAAATCGAATTTCATGAATAAAGCGTGCCAGCCGGTCGGATGCCCGGCGTGACTGTGAGATTGATGCTGATGGACGTTGGTGAACTTGCCGGTCTGCTTGGCGAATTCGCGGGCGCCGAATACGGCGAGCTGCGTTACCACGAGCGGCTTGCGAATGCCGTGGCGGTACGGAAGGGCGAGCTCGAGACGGCCAGCTCCGGGAGCTATTCCGGCGTCGGCGTGAGGGCGCTCGTCGGCGGCAAGTGGGGATTCTCGGCCACGTCGCGGCCTGCCAGGGAAGAGCTGAAGGCCGCGATCCACGCCGCGGTCCAGATGGCCAAGGCACAGCAGGGCGGGGCAGGGCGCACCGCGAAACTCGCGCCCGTGAAGCTCGCGATCGGGACCTACAAGACGGAGATCAATGACCCGTTCTCGAACCATCCGATAGAGGAGCGGCTGGAGCTTGTGAAAGCCGCGGACCTCAGGGCGCGCAAGAGCTCGCCGCTGGTCCGCTCAGCAAGCTGCAGGTTCAGCGAACTAGCGGACACGAAGATCATCTGCACGACGGACGGCGCGCGCGCCGTCATAGAAGACGCGAAAAGCGTATTCGCCGTGTTCGTAGTGGCGGCGGAGGGGACCAACATCAGCGAGGGCTACGAAGCCTGCGGTGCGAGCGGTGGCTGGAAAGACCTGTTCAGGCGCAGGGGCCCCGAGGAGATAGTTGACCTCGTCACCGGTCGGGCCATTCGTCTGCTGAAGGCCGATTTTCCCAGGGGGGAGCAGGCGACGGTCATTCTTGACCCGAGCATCGTCGGCCTTATCGCCCATGAGGCGATCGGCCACACCGTCGAGGCCGATCTCGTGATGGCCGGCGCCGCAACCAAGGGAAAGATCGGCACGCGTGTCGCGAGCGACCTCGTCACGCTGGCCGACAGCGGGCCGTCGGTTCACGAGCAGGGCGCGGGCGGAGTCGTGCTGGTCGACGACGAGGGAGTTGTCACCGGTCGGACGGCTGTAATCGAGAACGGGATTCTGAAGTCGTACCTCCACAACCGCGAGTCGGCCGAGATTTTCGGAGTTGCCCCGACCGGGAACGCGCGCGCGTTCGAGTATTCGAGCGAACCTATCATCCGGATGCGGAACACGTACATCGAACCGGGTCACGCAAAGATGGAGG
>JAVHLO010000503.1:1283-2763 GCA_031082105.1 Planctomycetota bacterium | reverse complement strand
CCCCGACTGCGGTCGGGATCGCGGCTGCGGCCTTGAGATTCAGGGGGTTGTCGACCGGATTGCCGCAGGCCCGCCCTCCCATTCGCATCTCGGCGCGCACGGTTACAATGCTCTTTGTCTCGCTCGCCGGAATCCTCCTTTACGCCGCGTCGAGCGCGAACTACATCAACCACCCGGCCACCATCGCCGGCGGCGGCGGCAAGGTCACTTCGGCCAACTACTCCACTCACGGCTCGGTCTCCCAGACCGGAATAGGGAGCGCATCCAGCGCGAACTACATCAATTCATCGGACTACGCATACACCGTCTGGCCGCAGGGCGCGCCGGAAACGGTTCTAACGACCGCCTCGGGGCCGAACAATCCGGCCGCGTCGTTCGAGGACGCCGGCGCGCAGGACGTCGAGATGCTCCAGGTCCGGCTCACCGCGAACACCGTCGAGAACATCAACGTCACCCAGCTCGTCATCACGCACAGCGGGACGGGCGATCCGGCGACGATGGTGACGAGCGCGGACCTCTACGTGGACGGGGGCAACCTCGGCGTATACGATGACGGTATCGACACGTTCATCGACCAGGGGGCCTATGCGGCCGGCGCGTACACGTTCACCGGTTTCTCTCAGCCGGTCAATGCGGGTGCGACGCAATACTGGCTGGTAGTCTACGACTTTCACGCCTTGGCGATCGGCTATTTCACGGCGGGCCTGAACACTGCAGGCGGTGTGACTGCGACGGGCGCGGTATCGGGCGATCCGGCCGTGGTCGCGGGCGCGTTCCCGATTGCCGGCGGCGCAAAGGGCGTCGACGTGACCGAGGACTATCCGATCAGCCTTCTGACCGGCTGGAACCTGATCGCGCTGCCGGTCGATCCTGTGACGCCGTACCTTGCTGAGGACCTCGCGCAGTTGATCATCACGCAAGGCGGGGCGTGCACACAGATCATGAGATGGAACCCGGGCTGGCTGGTGCACCCGGTGCCGTCGGGGACGAACAATTTCGCGATCGAATTGGGGAAAGGGTACTTCGTGCGGTGCACTGCGCCGTCGACGCTGACGATCACGGGATACCCGGTGTCCAATGTTACGATTGGACTCAACGCCGGCTGGACGCTGGTTGGGGTACCGTTCGGCAGCTACCTTGCGGAAGACCTGGCGCAGGAGATCAACACGGATACGGGCGCGGGGAACTGCACGCAGGTGATGCGCTGGAACCCCGGCTGGCTCGTGCATCCTGTCCCGTCAGGCACGAACAATTTCGCCATCGAACGGCACCGCGGGTATTTCGTAAAGACGACCGCAGGCGGGACGGTGGTGGTGCCGTGATGTACCGCAGGCTTCCAGCCTGCTCTTCTCTGAAGGGGGGAGTTATTCTACCGGACGCAACCGAGCCAACTCGCGTCATTTGCGAATCAAGGAAAAGCATCGACAGACTGTCGTTCCGAACTCGGTTCGGAATCTCCTTTGCCACGTGTCCGGCCCTT
>JAVHLO010000503.1:0-1273 GCA_031082105.1 Planctomycetota bacterium | reverse complement strand
AAGCGGGCTAAGGGAGTCGACGATTCGCGCTCGGTGGCCGGCAGAAACCGAAGTCTTCACCGCACGCACAGGCCGTGCGCCGGCTTCCTACGCGAAGTACGAGAGCGCTTCCGCGGCGCCCGCCACAAGGACACGGGTATTGCCGAAGGCGTGGATGTTCCAGTGCGGTTTGAGAAGAAGCTGCAGAGCCTTGTTGCAGGGGAGAAGGCCGGTGAACCGTTTCCAGTTCTCGGCCGGCTTCTCATCCGATCGTTTCACCTCGACCGGCAACCACGGCAACCCGTCTCTGGTGATGAGAAAGTCGATCTCTCGCCCATCCTTGTCTCGAAGATAGAATAAATTGAACTCGCCTTCGCCCGTGTCCGTCCAGTAGTGGCACGCCTTCAGCAGATGACTGCCCACAAGATTCTCAAAACGCGCCGTCTCGTTGCCAACGCCGGCGTAGTCCCACAGGTAGACCTTACCCTCTCTGCGAAGCGAGCGAGGAATGCTGCGGACATAGGGTTTGACTTCGAAAAGATAGTAGAGTTCCTTGAGATAGGCGATCCAGCGTTTCACTGTGGGAATGCTGGCTTCAACATCTCTTCCGACGGAGGCAAGACTGAAAAGTGATCCGACACGCTCGGGCAGCAACGCGGTCATCATTTCAATGCGGGCCAATTCCGGCAAACGGCTGAGATCGCGCAGGTCCTCTCGGATAACTAATTGCTCACGGTTGCGGCGCCAGAGCCGCGCCTTGCGCGCGTCCTGGGCCAGGAGCGGCTCGGGAAACGGGCCGTAGAGCATGAACGCCCGCAAAAGCCCTTCGAGAGACCTGCCCGGTCGATTTGCCCTGCTGAAGAGCGCATCGAGAGCGGCGTCCGGACCGAGCACATCCGCCCTCTCCATTTCCCGGATTGAAAAAGGGTGCAAGCGAAAACTCAAATGCCTTCCCAGCAGGCTGTCGCTTCCTTTCACGTAGACATTCAGTCGTGCGCTGCCGGTTACAAGGATGTCGCAAGGGGCTTCGAGCGTGTCGAAGACGCCTTTCAGACTCCGTTTCCATCGCCGGTCCTTGTGAATCTCATCAAGAACTACAAGCGGCGCCTGTCTTCCTTCGGCTCGAGGGATGATGGCGGACGGGTTTCGCGCCCACGCGCGACGGAACTCTATCTCATCCCAGTTCCGGTACAGCCCGACTTTCCGCCTTCCTAGGAGCATCTTCGCCAGAGTGGTCTTTCCACACTGACGCGGGCCGGACACCAGGGCCATCTTGCGTCCGGCAAAGGCAAGC
>JAVHLO010000502.1 GCA_031082105.1 Planctomycetota bacterium | reverse complement strand
GTCGACTACATGGACAAGAATGAGGAAGGCGCGTACGAGGCGTACGCGAAGAATGCCCCCATGTACACGACGGAGGAGCTATTCAGGGTCACAGACCTGGCGGAGGAGGCGCTGCTCGGCACGCTTGAGCCGCAACGGCTCGGGTTCCTCCCGTATGTGACGGTCTGGGGCGGGTCCCAGACGAACATCAACACGGCGTCGAAATACGTGCTGATGAGCCTCAGCGACCGCATCACGTCCGAGATTGCGGACAACATCATCTCGTACCGGGAGTCGCAGGACGAAGAGGGCGAGCCGCGCAACTTCAAGACGATCGCGGAGCTTCTGCAGGTCGACGACTTTCCGGCCGACGCGTTTCCTTCGATAGCGCCGCTGGTGACTGTGCAGAGCAAGATCTTCAGCGGCACGATAGCGGCGACGAGCGGCGGCCTGACGAGCGGCGCGCGCGCGATACTCCAGCGGCAAGGCGGCGACGCGCCGATCAAGACGGTCTTCTTAGATTCGGACATAGTCTCGACTCCGACCGCGCCGAAGTAGCAGCCCGATAGGCGGAGAGGTGCATCCCTTGGGGTTTTTCACATGAGACTTGACAATTCTCCCTGCGTGCCACGAGCGTGGCGAAGACCGGCTGCAGGAGTGCTTGTGGTCGGCCTTTTCCTGCTCGGGACTCAAGTATCACTTGCACAGGACGGACCCGGCACGATCGTCCTGGCCGAGGGGTGGACCGCAGAGGTAGTCGTCGACAACATACCCGGAACCGGACCGGCCGGTATGGCCGTCGGGCCGGACGGAGCGCTCTACATCGCGCCTGCCGCGCCGAGCAGCACAACCTGGTTTCCCTTGTTGAGGTACGATCCCGCAACCGGGCTGACACAACACGGAAATCCCATCCATGATCCGGACCCGGTTGTGCTCGGGTCTGACGGCAACCTCTACGTTGGCGCGCGCAACGGGATATGCCGTGTGGCGCCCGATGGCGCGACCGCTCTTTTTGCCGTCGACCCCGCCAATGTCGGCAAAAAGTACCCGACGACAGGCCTCCTCGCAAATGTCGACGGCCTTGCCCTGAGGGCCGACGGCCGACTGTACGGCACTACCTCGATCGACACTGTGCATTCGTCTGTCGCCTGCGTCGACAGCGCGGGACACCCGTCGCTTTTTGTCATGCTTACGTTCAGACCGGCAAATATCCGGTTCGCGCCGATCATCCCCGGATGGGAGCATTCAGGACAGCTATTCATAACTGACAGAACGTACGGCAGGGTCATCGTTGCCGACCCGGACACCGGTACGCTGAGCACGTTCGCTGATGACCTTGCTTCCCCGGCTGACATCGAGTTCGACCGAGACGACCTGAGCGTGTACGTCACGGACGCAGGGCGGGGCATCGTATACCAGATCGCGCAGGATGGGGCGCGCATGGTGATTGCCTCAGGGCTGCTGAGTCCGAACTTCTTCATGTGGGATGGGGCTGGGCGATTGCTCGTGTCCGAAGCAACGGGGTTCCGTATCGTGGCGCTGAAGAAAGCGGACACGACGACGCCGACACTGACCGTAGGCGCATCGCCATCTCAGCTCTGGCCGCCAAACCACAAGCTCGTGAGAATTTGTATTACAATCGACGTGTTCGATGCAGTCGATCCGGCGCCCTTAGTCGAGCTCGTCTCCGTCACCAGTTCCGAGCCGGACAACGGTCTGGGCGACGGCGACACACCATGCGACATTGTGACCGACGTCCAAGGCTCCCTCTTTCTCAGGGCCGAGAGGGGCGGCAGCGGGCCCGGACGGATCTATACTATCACGTACATTACGACGGACAAGAGCGGCAACTCCACACAGGCGGCGGTCGAGGTCCGAGTCCTGCACGACCAAGGGAAGTAGTCTCTTCTGAGAAAGCCAGATGCGCCGAGGCAGCAAACCAAGGCCCGCCATCTTCTTCGACCGTGACGGGACCCTCTTGAAAGAGCGGCTCTTTCTCACCGATCCCCGCAGGGTGAGGCTCTATCGGTCGGCGGGCAAGGCGATCGCGCTCCTGAGCCGCGCGGGCTTCGTCACCGTGTTGGCCAGCAACCAGTCCGGCATAGCGCGTGGGCTCCTGAACGAGGCCGTCCTTCACAGGATTCACTCCACGCTGCAAAGGAAGCTCGAACGCACCGGTGCAAGGCTCGATGCGATCTACTATTGTCCGCACCTGCCCCCGAAGGAGCTGACCTCAGCGCCCATGGGAGACGCGGCTCCGCAGGAATGCGGGCGCAGCAAACGGAACCGATACCTGGTCCGTTGTTCGTGCCGCAAGCCTCAACCCGGGCTGCTCGTGCGGGCCGCGCGCGAGCTTGGCATCGACCTGAGCAGGTCCCTCATGATCGGCGATTCCCTGCGCGACCTGGATGCGGCCAGGGCCGCGGGTTGTCGCGGCGTGCTCGTGCTCACGGGTAACGGCAGGAAAACCGCATCGTGGCTGAGGTCCGCGGGCCGGGTCAGGTCGATGGCCGTTCACGTCGCGCGCGATGTCCTTGCCGCGGCGCGCTGGATCGTGGATTCGAAACCGCCGGAGACTCCGCAAGTGCCGAAGGTGTCTCAGACGCAGGCGTAGCTTGTGGATGCCGGTGTTGCCTGTGTTCGTAGTAGCGACTTCAGTCGCTGGTTGTCCGAGCGACTGAAGTCGCAACTACAAGCTGTCAGGTTCGCGGGAGGTCTGGAGCATCCTCACCGAACCGCGCCAGCCCGATCTATTCATGAAATTCGATTCGCTGTCATGCCCCGACGCGTCGGGGCACG
>JAVHLO010000501.1 GCA_031082105.1 Planctomycetota bacterium | reverse complement strand
CGACCCTCCCGGAGTGTACGCCACGTGGGCCTTGCCGACGAACGGCACAAGATGATGCTCGCACAAGGAGTGGAACGGGATGTCTTTCACCAGCACGATCTCGTCGTGCTCCGCGGAGGTCAACACCTTGATGACCGATCGCGGATCCACACCGACACCCGCAAAAATCTCCTCGCACATGCGCGCGTACCTTGCAGGAGTATCACGAAGCCCTTCGCGATTGGGATTCTCGCCAACGGCCTTCAGCAACGCGGTGATCGCATGCTCGATCTTCTTCTTGTCCATTGAGGCACATCCTCCTGGGTGACAAACAACCGAACGACGCCCGGCCAATTGTCCGCGAACGTTTGCAGTAAGGTAAATAGCCGTAGTGGAGTGCCGTCGTTTCCCCCTGGAAGACGCCACTCCGGCTGCGGCCTGCGTGGGTTACTACAAACTTGACGCTCTGTTGCCGTTTCGCGGCGGCTCGTGAATAATGCGGGCCAGGTTGCGCCAGTCTCCCGACCGAAGGCCCGTCAATTCCGTAGCAGGCCCTTGCAGGCGCGGAGTATCGTGCTCAGTTTGTCCGCTTTCTCGCGGCCCATCGGGCACAAGGGCAATCTGAGTTCTCCGTTGCACATCCCGAGCATCCGCATCGCTGTCTTCACGGGGATGGGATTCGTCTCCATGAACATGGCCTTCGCCAGCGGATAGAGCTGCTCGTGAAGCTCTCGCGCCCGCACGAAATCGCCGACGAGGCACATACGCGTGAGTTTCGCCACGGACCCCGGGGCGATATTGGCGAGAACGGAGATGACGCCTACTCCCCCGGCCGCCATGATGGGCATGGTCAGCGGGTCGTCGCCGGACAACACGTCGAGTCGCCGTGTACGCGCCAGGGCGCACACGAGGTCCATGCTGCCGCTGGCCTCTTTGACAGCTACGATCTTCTTTTCGGCGGCAAGCCGTTCGAGGGTCTCGGCCGCAAACGACACGCCGGTACGCGAAGGCACATTGTAGGCGATGACCGGCAGTCTTGTGGCGGCGGCGACCGCCCGGAAGTGAAGCAGCAGACCCTCCTGCGTGGGTCGGTTGTAGTACGGTGTGACGACCAGGACGCCGTCCGCCCCGGCCCGTCGGGCGTCCTTGAGGGATCCGACCGTGCGTCTCGTGTCGTTCCCGCCGGCCCCAGCTATGACTGGCACTCTCCCCTTCACGCGCGCGACAACCGACTTGACTACGATGCGTCTCTCCTCATCGGACAGGGTCGGCGCTTCGCCGGTCGTTCCGCACGGGACAATTCCGTCGATCCCGGCGGCAAGCTGCAAGTCGACGAGTTCCGTGAGCTTCTTGCGGTCGACCTTTCCGTCCTTGAACGGCGTGACGAGCGCGACGAAGGCTCCTTTGAACCGCATGCTTTCGATTCTCCACTTTCTGGGCATCGAGCCGCTCACCAACCCGATTCGGCGCACCATGCGCGCGAAAGACGTACGATTATGCCAACCGCGCAGTCGATTGTCAAGCAATTGCTGCGGATGGGGTCCAAGGGCGGCTTGTCGCGGCCGCTCAAGGACCTACACCGGCATCAGCATTCGAGATGCGCCTCCGTACCGATCCTTCGTCGTCCTCGGCAGACCACGGACTACTTCGTCTTCCGTCTCAGCTCTCTCGCGGTCTTTTCTTCCAGCCTCAGGCGATCCAGCCTCTGCAGGTCGTGCAGCCGCAGCGCCTCCCGATACTCGCGGAGCGCCTCGTCCTTTCGGCCGGCACGCTCCAACTGCACGCCATAACAGTAACGGTTCTCGGGACAGGTCGGGTACAGCTCGTTCGCGACACGCAGCTCCTCGAGCGCGCGCTGTTCACACCGGCGTGCCATCGCCTCGAAGCCGGACTTCTGGTCGACCGCGGCCGTATTGGCATGGTACTGCCACGTCTTCGCGTGCTCCGCTTCGCACTTGCCGAGCAGGAACCGGAGCTTCGAGGCCGAAGGATCGAGCTGCATAGCCCGCTCCAGGCTCTCCGCGCATGCCCCGAGCTTCTCGTCGAGAATACGCCATGCCTTCTCCGGGCCAAGCTCTCTCAGCAGCTTTACCGCGGCCGTCCGACCAACCGAATCCTGCTCGAGACCGTGAAGCACGACCGCGCGCAGTTGCCATACCTCAGCGTTTCCGGAATAGAGTCGCGCGGAGTTCTCGAGCCGCTCAAGTATCTCCTCAGGCTTCACCTCGCGATTCCGCACCGCGGCCCGCGCCCAGTCGAGGTCCGCCTCCGCCTCGAGGAAGGCCGGAACGGCCAACGTCGTCAACAGCAGAAAACCCGCCAGCGGCACAATGACGACCAACGCGCTCGCCGGGATCGAAAGCGGCAGCCTCAGCGGACCCCGCGTCTCGTCGATACAGACCGCCGCAAACAGGACCGCGGCAAGCAGCCACGCAGTGAACGCGATCCCGTCCACGTAGAAGTTGAAATCCATCATGCTGTGGCAGAGCAGGCCGACGAGTCCGGCCGCTATGCCGAACCGGACAAGGTGCGAGCGGCTCAGGTCGATCCGCCGTGTCGCGTACTCCGCAGCTAGAAATGTCACGAGCCATATCGCCGCCTGAGGGATGCCGGTCGCCGACATTATCGCCGGATGGAGCGTCAATACGACGAGCCATGCCACAAGCCCGCCGCCGACGGCATAGACCAGGCACAGCATCGCGCCCGGCTCGACGGCGTCGGCTTCCGCAGGTTTCGTGTTCGGGCTCGGCTTCACCGCGGCCGGACCGGGCGCCCCACCCAGTCCTACGCCGCCCGCCTT
>JAVHLO010000500.1 GCA_031082105.1 Planctomycetota bacterium | reverse complement strand
CTGTGTTTTCCCCTCTATCCGGACGCCGTTCAGGTACGTTCCGTTCGAGCTTCCTTCGTCACAGAGGGTGGCGATATTGTTCTGGTAAGTCACGACGGCGTGCTTGCGGGACACGAGCGAATCGCCGCGCAGTTCGATGGTGCTGCCCGTATACCGGCCGATCGTACACGGCTCGCCGCCCAGCTCGAATTCCTGGGTCGCGCCCCATTGTGTCAGCACCAGTTTCGGCATCGGCTATCCTACAACGTTGTAGTCCCTCACGCGCAGCGGCACGTCGATGGAGGCCGCTATTTCCCTGCACCTCTGCACGTTCAAGCCCGGGTAAGCGACGACGGTCATTTCCGTTTTCGGCAGCAGGGCCCGGGCCGCTCTGGCGAATTCGAGAACTCTATCGTAGGCTTCTCTTCCGAAAGAAGGACGGCAGATTCTCTCATACTCCTCGGCGTCCGCGGCGTTCAAGCTCACGCATACGGCATCCACGAGTCCGACCAGCTCCGGCGCGATTCGCCTGCCGTTTATCAGATCCCCGTGGCCGTTCGTGTCCAGCCTCACCTGCAATCCGAGCTTCTTGACGTGGGCCGCGACCTCTTTCAAGACGTCAAGCCGCAGTGTCGGCTCGCCATAACCGCAGAATACAACCTCGCGCGGCGGCCCGTCAGGCCCGGTGGCGGCCTGCCCTTCCTGTTTCCTTTCCGAGTCCGTCCCGATCCCCTCGACCCGTAGCGCGGCCAGCACAGCCTCCGCCGACGGCTCGGCGTTTCTGATCCGCAGGTTGTGACCCTTGACGTAGTCCGTGAAATGCCGGAGGCAGAACACGCAGGCGGCCGAGCAGCGCTCCGTCAGGTTCACGTAGACGGAGTCCCGGATGCGGTAGACTATTCTGCCGGCGTCTTCCTCAGGCAGATTGAACAACCATTTTGCGTTTTGTGTTGTGACGCGCGCGATGTCGGCCACGGCGAGCTTGTGGATCCTCGCAAGTTCTTCGGCGATGAACGGAATGAAGGCCGGCTCGTTCCGCTCCCCGCGCCGCGCCTGCGGCGCAAGGAACGGGCAATCGGTCTCCAGCATCACGCACTCGATCGGTATCTTCGCGGCGGTTTCCCGCAGCTTGCCGGCGTTCGCGAAAGTCAACTGCCCCGCGAACGACACGAGAAACCCGAGGCCGGCGAACCGGCGCGCGTGGTCGACCGTTCCCGAGAAGCAGTGCATCACGCCTGCCGGTCTCAAGCCTTCGCCTTCGCGGTGCTCGCGGCAAAGACAAACGACCGGCCCGCCAGACTTGTCCGCGGTTCGGGGAATGGGCCGACCGAGCGGGCGCGCCTCGTCCACGTCATAGAAACCGGACTCCGTCAGGATCGAGTAGCAATCGCTATAGGCATCCCGGCAATGGACGATGACCGGCTTTCCAACCTTTGCGGCTATCTCGAGGTGTTTTCGAAACGCCTCCTTCTGCTTGTCGGGCGGGGACAGCTTCTTGAAATAGTCAAGCCCCGTCTCTCCGATGCCTGCCACCCGGGGCTCGCGCGCGAGCCCCGGGTGGCAGGCATCGGAGAGACGGGGCTCGCGCGCGAGCCGTTCGAGCTCCGGCCACACGGACGCGTCAACGGCGCCCGCATCGTGCGGGTGGATTCCCAGGGCGGCGCGCACGATGTCGGGATACCGCTCGGCAATTGACAACGCCTTCCGGCACGACTCGAGGTCCGTGCCGATCGTTACTATCCGCCGCACGCCAGCTTCCTGTGCCCGACCGATGACCGCCTCCAGGTCGGAGGCGTATTCGGGAAAGTCCAGGTGCGCGTGGGTGTCAACGAAACGCATTTGTCGACCAATTCCGGAAAGGCTGCGGCCCAGGCTCGCTATGCTGAGACCACCTGCTTCACCTCGGGTACTTCCTTCTTAAGCGTCGCCTCGATCCCCGCCTTGAGGGTCATCTGCGCCATTGGGCAGCATCCGCAGGCGCCGGTGAGTTTCACCTTGACGACGCCAGTCTTCTCATCGACCGATACTAACTCCACGTTTCCCCCGTCAGCCTGGAGCATGGGACGCACGCGATTGAGCACGCTTTCGACCTTCTCTTTCATCCGAGGGCTCCTTTACAGACAAACCCGCATGATATCACCGCCATCTATAGGTGTCAAGACTTTTGCGCTCGCCAGTCCCCGTGCCGGCCCTGCGGCCAAGAGGGCAAGACCTGACCACAGCGCCCGAAGGCGCCCGGTATTGCTAAGGCACAAATAGCTAGGGACAGCGGCTCATTTGCTTGACAAAGCCCTCGGGATATGCTTTGCTTAGGACAATGTTCCAGGATTTTGCGGTTTTGTTTTTGTCCTTTTTAGGATGCTGGTACTATGGCGGAGAAGAAGAAGAGAAAACTCCCGGCAGCGTTTTTGGCGAAGTTGACGCCTTCGGCTAAGCTAGCGGCAGTCATCGGCCCGAAGCCGATCACAAGGGCGCAGGCCTTGAAAGGAATGTGGGACTATTTCAAGAAGCACAAACTGAATCATGGCCGCGAGATCAACGCCGATGCGACCCTCCGCCCGATCTTCGGCAAGGACAAGATCACGATGTTTGATGTCGGCAAGATACTGAAGGTCAACCTCTCCAAGTAGACCGTCCCGGGATTCCGCGCTTCGCGGACAACGAAGCGAACCGTCCCGTCAATCGTCACCGGCGGTGTGTGGTCGGGTGCCTGCAGGAGGCCGCGCTCGAGAGGTCGAGCGCAGCCGGACTTGCAGGCGCCGGGCCACACACCGCCGGTGACGATTGACGGGACGGTTCGCT
>JAVHLO010000004.1 GCA_031082105.1 Planctomycetota bacterium | reverse complement strand
TATGTTTGGCGTCCATGCGCATGGACGTGTGGCTTCATAGGTTACTGAAGGCTTTTGGCGGTCGGCAATTGTGCTGACTAGGATTGACAGGGAAGTGTTGAGTTTCGTATTTCTTTGGGCGACTCGTTTCTTGACTCTTCTTGCCCGTGTTACGCGCGGCAGGAAGGTACCGGAAGAGTCATCGGCCCCGACGCCTCGGGGCACGAACGTGGTTGCAGTGGGGACGTTCCACAGGACGAATACTCCCGCCCGCGCGGGATTTCTCGTTCGAGCTTGGTTGGGAGAAACGCTCGAGAACCGCATGCGCCTCTATCTGGAACGCTATGTGCCTGAGACAGTTGTTTGGATGCGTTTCCTCGCCTTTCATGGCGACAGGGCTCATGTAGAGACCTTTCCGACCCAACACAACATCCGCCTGAACCACGGCCGCCTGCAACTCGGGGCCGCATAGCCCGGGCCCGTACGAACATCAACCACCTCCCAGGAACCGGAAGCCGCTCACCCGTAACCGCCACATCGACCATGCGCTTCGGATAGGCCCCGTTTTCGGGAGAAGTACGCATGGACAAGATGGATGTGATAATGTTGTTGCTTGGCCTTGCCGTCGGCGCCGGCGGCGTCTTCCTCGCCGTCTTCCTGCAGAAACGCAAGCAGTCGCAAGCCGCCAGGGACATCATCGAATCGGCAAAGCGTGAAGCCGATGGCATCGCGAGCGCGGCCCAGGCAAAGGTTCGAGAAGAGGCGCTGAAGCAGCGCGAGGCGTTCGAGCGCGAGAACACGGAGGCGAAGAACGAACTCAGGGGCTTCGAGCGAAGACTCGTCAAGCGTGAAGACGTCATCGACCGCAAGGCGGAGAGCATCCAGCGCCGCGAGAAGTACCTGGACGGGCTCGAAAAGGACATCGTCGAGAAAGGACAGAAGCTCGACCAGAAGGCGAAAGACCTCGACCAGCTCGTCGCTTCCGCGAACGAGACGCTCCACAAGGTCTCAGGCCTGACCAAGGAAGAGGCCACGGCGACGCTCATGGACAAGCTCGAAAAGGAGCTCACCTCCGAGTACCATCAGCGGATCAAGAAGGCGCAGGACGCGGCGCGCGAGGGATGCGAAGAAGAGACGCGGAAAGTGATCGTCACGGCCCTCCAGAAGTGCGCGATCGAACACACCGCGGAGAACGTCGTGTCGACCATCGATCTTCCGAGCGAGGACATGAAGGGCCGCATCATCGGGCGCGAGGGCAGGAATATCCGCGCGTTCGAGAAGTCGACAGGCATCGACGTCATCGTCGACGACACGCCCGGCGTCATTGTCCTCTCCGGCTTCGATTCCGTCCGGCGCGAGATGGCCCGGCGGGCGATGGAGAAGCTGATTGCCGACGGGCGCATCCACCCGGGCCGGATCGAGGAGCTCGTCGAACAGAGCAAAAAGGAGATGGAGGAGGTCATCGCGCAGACCGGCAAGAAGACTGCGATCGAGATGGACATCCACGGTCTGCACCCGAAGGCGCTCGCGCTCCTGGGCCGGCTTTCGTTCCGTACCAGCTACGGCCAGAACATGCTGCAGCACACGATCGAGGTCGCGCACCTCTGCGGGCTCATCGCGCAGGAACTGAAGCTCGACCCGGTCCTTGCCAAGCGGGCGGGGCTTCTGCACGATATCGGCAAGGCCATCGACCAGGAGATGGAGGGCACCCACCCGGCCATCGGCGCCGACCTCCTCAGACGCTGGGACGAGCGCAAGGAGGTAATCGAGGCGGCGGAAAAGCACCACTCCGACATGAACGTCGACTCGCCGTACACGCTCATCACGGCTACGGCCGACGCGATCTCGGCCTCACGGCCCGGGGCGCGCCGCGAAACGCTCGAGAAATACATCAAGCGGATGGAACGACTCGAAGCCATCTGCATGTCGTTCCCGGGGGTCGAATCCGCGTTCGCGATCCACGCGGGCAGAGAGCTCCGTGTCATTGTGAACTCGACAAAGGTCGACGACAAGCAGGCTCTCATCCTCTGCCGTGGAATCGCAAAGGAGATCGAGAAGGAACTCAACTACCCGGGCGAGATCAAGGTGTCATTGATTCGCGAGACGCGCGTCGTCGAGTACGCGCGCTAACCCGACGTGTGTTCACCACAGAGACACGGAGAACACAGCGCAGCAGAGCTGCAACCAAAGAACTGAAGAACGAAAGAACGGAGGAACAAAAAGACGAAAAACCCTGCAAAAAAACAGAGTTGTGCCGGATTGTAGTACAAAGGCAGCGCGCAGAATCGACCTGTAGTCCGTTGGTGAGGTGAGACCACGGACTGCGCGGATCCCATAGATGCGAAATCCCAATACGTGGCGCGTCCGACCAGGCCGCGAATCCGCGCAATCCGTGAAATCCGTGGATGATCTCGAAAGCCGAGAAGGGCTGAGTCCGAGGAGGAAGGTTGCGCCTCCCATATGTGTTCTCAGTGTCCTCTGTGTCTCTGTGGCTTTTCATGCCGACCTCTCAAGAGACAAGGTGGGACGCGCATGAAGGAGCGCCGGATTGGATTTTCGCATACTAGCAATCGGCGACATCGTGGGCAGACCCGGTCGCGACGCGCTGAAGCGGCGGCTGAAGGACCTCAAGGCCGAAGAGTCCGTCGATTTCTGCGTCGCCAACGGTGAAAACACGGCCGCCGGCTCGGGCATCACCCCGGACATCACGGAGGAGCTGCTCGCGGCAGGCGTCGACGTGATCACGACCGGAGATCATGTGTTCCGCAAGAAGGACATCGTGCCTGCGATGGACAGGTATCAGCGGCTGCTGAGGCCCGCGAACTATTCCGCGGGCGCGGCCGGACACGGGATGTGCGTCGTCGAATCGGCCCGGGGCGTGAAAGTCGCCGTCATCAACGTGCAGGGGCGCATATTCATGGATCCCGCGCTCTGCCCGTTCGAGTTCGCCGAAAAACTCGCGCGCGAGGCGGCACCGCAGACGTGCGTGATCGTCGTGGACGCCCATTGCGAAGCGACCTCGGAGAAGATCGCGCTCGGCTGGTTCCTCGATGGAAGAGTGTCGATGGTGTTCGGCACTCACACTCACATCCAGACGGCCGACGAGCGCGTCCTGCCCAAGGGTACGGCGTACATCACCGACCTCGGCATGACGGGCCCGTACGATTCCGTGCTCGGCCGCCGGATCGACAGGGTGCTCTACTCGTTCACGACGCAAATGCCCAGCCACTTCGAGGTGGCGACTGACGACGTCCGGATCAGCGGCGCGATCGCGACGATTGATACCGCGACCGGTCGCGCTTCCGCGATCAAGCGGGTGCACGTGGCCGTCCCGCCGTAGCGGCGTCCTCGCCTGACTATGGTGTAAGAAGCAGAGGTATGGCGATGCTGGAGATGGGGGGATGAATTCGCGGGGAGTGAGAAAGGTCAACCGACTGTCAATGCGAGCCGCAGTGAGGCAATCTCCTTCACTCTGACGCAAGAAGCCCCGGCGCTTACATCGTCGCGGCTCGCAACGACATGAGATCACGCGCCCGTCAAAATACCCGTGGACGATGAGGACAGGCAAGTTGAGAATGGAGCGCTCGCGACATGCGACCCGAAAAGCTTGAAAAGCTGTATTCCATTCTGGCCGGCAAGCGGACGTTGCTGATACTCACTCACGACAACCCCGACCCGGACGCCATCGCGTCGGGCCTGGCGTTGAAGCACCTGCTCGGCAAGGTTGAGAATCTATCCTGCACCCTCGCCTACAGCGGGCTGATCGGCCGCGCCGAGAACAAGGCGATGGTCTCGGAGCTGGGCATCGAAATATCCCCATTCGAAAACCTGGTAGTCGACAACTTCGAGGCGCTCGCCCTCGTGGATACCCAGCCGCGCTTCGGCAACATCTCGTTGCCGCCAAACCGCGAGCCGCTCGTCGTCGTAGATCATCATAACAGGAAGGGAAGGGCGCCGCGCGCCGCGTTCTGGGATATCCGCGAGGACTACGGAGCGACTTCCACGATAATGTACGAATACCTGCGTACCGCCCGTATGGGGATCGACACGCGGCTTGCGACGGCGCTCTTCTACGCGATCAAATCCGAGACGCAGGACCTCGGCCGCGAGGCCGGATTGGTCGACAAGGAGGCGTATTTCTCGCTCTTTACGATGTCGGAGCCAACATGGATCTACTCGATCGCCAACGCGTCCGTCCCGCGCGAGTTCTTCACGAACTACTCCCGGGCGATCGACAGTACGACGATCCACGATCAGGCCATTTGTACGACACTCGGCGAGGTCCAGTATCCCGACCTTGTGGCGGAGGTCGCCGACATGATGTTGAAGATGGAGAAGATCCAGTGGTCATTTTGTTCGGGGATATTTGAGACAAGACTGCTCGTCTCTATAAGAACGACCAACCTCGCCACCGATTGCAGCGACATCATTGTCAGGATGCTGAGACACGTGGGCAGCGCGGGCGGTCACGACATGATGGCCGGCGGGAAGATCGAGGTGGGCAACGTCAGCGCGACCGACAGGCGGGGGCTTGAAATGCGATTGCGCGCAAGGTTCCTGAAACAGATTTCGATGCCGATCCGCGGAGAACGTCTGGTCGGCAAGAAGTAACGTAGTCGTTCACCTGGCGCGCAGCAACGGAACCACAGATTACACAGATTGCACAGATTCTTGATGGTGCGGGAAAGAGGTCGTTGTCGAAACAGGAGCCGAATCTGCGTCGAAAAGAGTTTGTGAAGCACAAATCCTGAACAGCCTGGAATGCTCCAGGAAGCGCGTCGGGCTGGTCATCAGCTTCGACGGGCATCGTTGATCTGAAAACGCTTCGTCTTTTGATCCCAATCTGTGAAATCTGTGTAATCTGTGGTTGCCGCGCAGCGCTGAACGGTTGCCGGGATGTGCGTTCGATTCGTTGATTCGCCTGCGGGCTTTTGCTAGAGTTGATGACGCCATGGCAGGGTTCAGATTTCAATTCCTTTGCGCGATTCTGGCGCTGTGCGCGGTGGCCTGCGCGGCTGCGACGGAGGAGCTCTCCGTGTCGGTTTCTTCGGCCGCCGTCGTCGAGAAGGAAGGAACGACGTCGTTCGCCGTCGAGTGCAAGGGCAACCTCCCGGACGCCACACTCCTCGAGGCGGAGGTTTTCTTCCTGAAGCCACGACTGCTGCCACCCGCTCTCCAGCAGAGGATGGGCATGAAGTTCGAGGTGATGAAAGTAAGTGTCGGGAAGAGCCTCGAACGCATGCGCGGAGGCAGGGCCTCTTTCGTGCTCGGGTTCATGCAGAGGCGGCCGTTCTGCGGCAAGTACTGCGCCCGAGTGAGATGCCAGGAGCGGAACCAGGACGATGAGACCCTGAACAAGATCGGCGGCAGCCTGCCGCTCGAGGCCCAGACCGAGTTCGAGTTCGGATCGGCCGAGGAGCTGGAGAACCAGGCCGCCGAGGCGCGCCAGCTCCTGAGGGATGACCTGGTCGAACTCACGCGGCTCTTGAAGCGACTCGACGGACTCTTCGCGTCCTTCCTTTCCACGCAGACAGGGATCGTGCGGCGCGAGCCTCTGACCAAGGCGCAGTCGGAAGAGTGGCTGGCCGGACTCGTCGGCTGGCGGAAGGACGCATCGGTCCTCGAAATGAAGAACGAAAAACGGCCCGAGGTCGAGGTCTTCTGGGCCGAGTTCATGGGCAAGAAGACCATCTCGTCGCGCCTCGACTCGATCAAGCAGTTGGCCGACGAATATGACCGCGTGCTCGGCAAGCTGCCCGTTCCGCCGGAGAAACACCAGGAGCTGCTCGCGGCGTCGACGGAGCTGATGCAGTTGTTTGAGATGGACCTCGAATACTTCGGTTTCGGAAAGCAGCTCGATACGAAGGCGCTGGAAGCGGAGATCGCCGGGCTTGAGGCGGGTTTTCGCGGACTCGTCGAGTGGGCGCTTGCCGCTCCTGCCGAAGGCCGGCAGGCCCAGCGCGAGGCATGGAGGGAGAGAGGCGAGCATCTGTTCGCGGTGTTCGCGGAGAAATCGATCGGTGTCCTTGAGAAACTGCAGGGGGTCTCGCTCCGAAACGTGCTTGCGCTGACGAACCTTTCCGCGAAGATACGCGACCTTGCCGTCGCCGGCGGCGACGTCACCGCCGAGATCGGAAAACTCGGAGCGGACGGCGCGAAGAAGATTGAAATGATCAGAAAGGACATTGCGGCTGAGCCGGAACGGTAGGTCGCATTGTTCATGAACACAGGAAAAGTCGCGGCACTCTGTCATTGCGAGGAGCGAAGCGACGAAGCAATCCCCGCTGTTGAGTGGAGGAGATTGTTTCGCTGCGACTCGCAATGACACAGTCCGACGTGTCTCCGGGCCGCGATTCGTGAATAGAGCACTAGTCGTACTCTATTCCGGAGTTGGTCAGGCTGGACGGAGTTCCTGATGACAGAGGCAGCACCGGAACTTGAGGCGTTGATTGCGAAGTTCGTCGAGGCGCGCGGCGCCGATCCCGCGCCCGTCGAAACCAGGCCAGAGCTGTCGAAAATGATCACCGAGCTCGACTCCCGCTACTGGAAGGAGGTCGAGGCGGTGGTCACAGTCGTGATGCGGGAGGGAGGCGAAAGACTGGTCTTCAACAAGTACCAGCGGTTCATGCTTGACTGCGGACTGCTTGACGAGCGGCTCCTCGGTCCCACTCCGGGCGACGTCAAGAACATTTTGCTCAAGGAAATCTACGGCGAGGGCCGCCCGAACCATTTCTACTTCTCACAATGGCTCGCGGACCGGTTCAGGAACTTCGTGGTCTTCAACAAGTTCGAAGGTGCTCAGGCCGCGGGCGAGGCGTCGCCCTTCGTGCCGGATGAGAACCTGCTCTCGCTTCGCGCCGCGCGGGTCAAGGTCTACACCGCGCTCCGTCCGTTCTTCGAGAACTTGCCCGGCTTCACCAAGCAGGTCGTCGAACTGCTCTGTTCCGGCAAGCTGGACGCGAACGCGGAAGGCATGACCGTCGAGTCGCTCAGGAAACCCGATGATGATGCGCTCGCGGAACAGCGGAACAAGCTCGTCTCCATACGCCGCCAGTTGCTCGCCAAGGCCAAGACCAGAAGCGTCACAGAGAAACAGTTGATGCTCTTCGATGCGTTGGACCAGGTGGACTTGAAGGTCGCAACGGCACTCTCTCAACATGCCGCTCCCGCACAGCAACCGGTCAGGAAGCCGAGCGAAGAGGACGGCGACAAGCACAAAATCATGAGCTTCCGCCAGCGGCTTGAGTTCGTCCAGACCGAGCTGAAACTCGTCAGGTCGCTCCTCAGGCTCGGCGTAACCGGGTCGGGGATCTCCAGGACCCACTCGGTGCTTCTCTCCACCCAGAAACGCATGTCGAAACAGGACGTGCAGACCTTGCTCGGGAAGATCATGGAGGTCGATCCGAACATACCCGGCCAGCCGAACATTCTGATCGCCCCGTTCATGGGAACGGGTTTCTTCGAATGGGACCGCGACACGATCTTCATCCCGCTCATTTCGACGCGGACCGAGGAGGAATCGATCGTCAACGCGCTGGCCAACTACAGGATAATGATCGACAACCTGCACAGCCAGGGGAATTTGAAGCGCGCGTACGAGACCCGGTTCAAGGAAAGCGACTTCCGCAACGCGTTCCTGCGCGACTACAAGAGCTGGATCGTCGGTGTGGGGAAAGGGTTCCGCGGCGCGCTCGATCCCGACCGCTACAAGTTCTTCAAGGAGTACATCGGCCCGTCGCCCGACAAGCTCTTCGCCCCGTTCGAGCTCGTGAACATCTCGCCCAACGAGCACCAGGAAATGATCAAGAACATCCGGAGCAGGATCAACCGCAGCGAGGCCGTGTTCGACGACTACTACAAGCTCGCCGTGCTCTACCACAAGGAGCGCCGTCCCGCGGAGGCCCTCGACCAGATGGCCGTCGGAGTGAAACTTGATCCGACCGACGGGCGCGCCATGTTCAGCCTCGGCTATCTTTGTCTGAAGCTGGGCATCTGGGACAAGGCGCGGAAAGCGCTGGAAGAGGTGGAGAATATCGCGCCCAATTCGCTCTGGCAGGTCTACGCGGCGGACCTTCTGCAGAAGGTGCCGTAGTATCCTGAGTCCGCAAGATCTGAAACAAAATTCAATATCTTGACGGACCGGAAACCGCCAAGACGCCAGGAAAATCAAGAGAACGCGAGGATTCTCGCGAATTTCCAGCGTATCCGGGCCCCGATTCGTCTCGCCGAAGGCGGGACAGGGACTGAACGAGACTTGCACGAAACTGGGAGTTCTGTCGTCTCGTCAGAGTCTCTTGAAGTCCCTGTTTCAGTATCCGGTCGGATTGTGCTTCTTCGTGATTCTTGGCGTCCTTGGCGCGCCTGGCGTCATGGCGGTTCATTGGGCTCTCGGGGTTGGCGGGAACTGCGCTGTGATCCTGAACCAGGCCAAATCGCGAATTAGTTTCGAGATCTTGTAGTCGAATCGCACACCAGGCTTGAGACCACCCGCTGCCCCATGCAATTCATCAAATCTGATTCGCTTCAGTAGATCGCCAATTCTCCAACCGCCTCCTCGACCGCATTCAATACGGCAAGGCTTCTGACGGCCCCGGCCATGGCGTTGTGATCCGGATAGAGCGGGCGGTCGTCATCGAGGCGGGGTACGTACTTCCTTACGGCGGCCTTTGCGGCCAGTGTTCCCTTTCCCGGCGTGTACTCCCGGAGATCGAGCGCCTGCGCGGCGGCGATGAACTCGATTCCCAGCACGCCGCATGCCGTGTCGAGAATGTGCCGAGTCTTGAGCGCGGAGTTCATGCCCATCGACACAAAATCCTCCTGGTCGGCGGCGGCGGGAATGGACTGTATGAAGGCGGGAGAGGAGAGTATCTTCTGTTCGACGATCTGCGTTCCCGCGGTGTACTGACTGAGCATCAAGCCGGAGAACATGCCGGGGTCCTTCGTGAGAAAGGCGGGCAGACCTGCGCTCAGCGCGGGATTCACGAGACGGTTCAACCGCCGCTCCGACAGAACGCACACCATCGTGACTGCGGCGCCGAGACAGTCGAGGGGCAGGCTCACCGGCGTGCCCTGGAAGTTCGCGCCCGTGAGGACGGTCTTGTCGCCGGCGATGAAGAGAGGGTTGTCACCGACGCCGTTCAACTCGATCTCGAACTGCTGGCGGGTCCAGCGCAACTGATCGCGCGCGGCGCCGATGACCTGTGGCGAGGAACGCATGCTGTAGGCGTCCTGGACGCGCGTCTTCGCCTTGCCAAGCAGAAGGTCGGAGCCCGCCATCACCTTTCGGATGTTGGTTGCGGATGTGACGGCGCCGGGGAACCCCCGCAGCCGGTGGAGCCTCTCGTCGTACGGTTTCATGTTCGCGTTGAGGGCTTCGAGCGTCATGGCCGCTGCGATGTCGACCTGCTTGAGCCAGCGTTCGGCGTCGTACACGACGAGGCAACCGATGCCGGTGATGAGGTTCGAGCCGTTGATCGCCGCGAGGCCGTCCCGCGCCTTGAGTCCCGGCGGCTTGATGCCGGTCTTCTCGAAGGCCTTTGCCGTCGGTATTCTTGTCCCTTCGAAGAAACACTCGCCCTCGCCCATGAGCGAGAGCGCGATCTGGCTGAGCGGCGCGAGGTCGCCGCACGCGCCGACGGAACCTCTTGCGCAGACAACGGGGGTGATGCCGCGATTGAGCATTTCCACGTAGGTCTGTGTGATTTCAGGCCGGCACGCGGAATATCCTGCGGCATGGACATTGACGCGGCTGAGCATAGCGGCGCGGACGTGTTCAATCGGCGCCGGCTCGCCGATCCCGGCGGCGTGGTTGTATATGAGATACCGCTGGAATCGCAGAATCTGTTCGTCGCTCAGCGCGACCTCGGAAAACTCGCCTATGCCTGTGTTCGTGCCGTACATGACTTCGCGGGCCGCCAGCTTCTCTTCCAGGAAGACGCGGCATTGCGCGATCCGCGCAACCGCGTCGGGATGGAGTTCAACCTTCTCGCTCCGCCTGGCGACGCCCACAACGTCGTCAATTCTGAGCCCTTTTCCTGTGATGGAAAGTGTCATGTGATCCCGCTTCTTCAAGAATCCAATGACCCGCAAAGCGCTGTTAGTCACACGGCTGCGGGCCGCTGCGTCCCCGCGCTCTTCGTCATGTTGGCGATTATAGCGAGGCAGGCCACGATTGTCAAGATATGTGCCGTCGAGCGAAGCCTTCTTGACAAGCCGGCGGGACGCGGGTAGAATGCGGGCTTCCGGTTGAACAGGGACTCCATGAGACTCTGACGAGACGAGGCTTCCAGTCTCGTACAACTCTCGTCCACTCTGTACTACTGCTCAGCAAGATCTTGCTTTTCTGGCAAGATCTTCTCTGGAGTGTAAGAAAGGAGATATGGAGACAAACTGAGATAGGGAGATGAGTATTCGGCGCCTGAGAGTTTCGGAGAACATCTCCAAATCCCCCCGATCTTCTCATCTCCTCTTCTTACACATTTGGTTGCGGCCACGCTGCGCCGTGTGCTTCTGTGGCCTTAAAGGAACGCGGACTGCGGCGCCAAGATCTTGAATTTCGTCTCGGATCCTGTGGACTCAGGATCGTGGGGATTTCGGAATCACCAATCGGTCCGCCCCGGAAATGTACTGGATCGTCACAATCGCCATCCTCGTCGCCGGCTTCGGCGGACTCGTCGCGCAGGTCATGCTGCTGCGGGAACTGCTCGTGGTCTTCTTCGGCAACGAGCTCTCCGTCGGCGTCATCCTCGCGAACTGGCTCGTCGCCGAGGCGGTCGGCAGCGGTCTATTCGGCCGGTTGATCGACCGGACACGACGCAAGATCGAGACATTCGTCGCCCTTCAGCTACTCTTCTCCATCTCGCTGCCGGCCGCGGTCTACGTTGTGCGGATCGTGCGCGGCCTGTTGACCGAGACGCACGGCGAAGGGTTCGGGCTGGTGGAGATATTCTATTCGTCGCTGGCGATCCTTGCAGTGCCGGCCCTGACGCATGGCGCGCTGTTCGCCTGTGGCTGCAAGCTGCTGGCCGTCCTCGCCGGCCGCCGCGCGGAGCGGGAACGTAGATCGGCGCCCTGTGTTAAGGCGGGCGATGTAGCGGCCGCGTCCTCGCTCGGCTCGGCGGTGGGGCGGGCCTACGTCGTCGAGACGGCCGGCACGCTCGTCGGCGGGCTCGTGTTCACGTACGTGCTCGTGACCTCGTTCCATTCCTTCCAGATCGCGTTCGCTGTGACGGTCGCCAATATGGCGGTTTGCGCGTGCATGTGTGTCGCGGCGCACCGCGAGGGCGCGTCGGCTCGCAGTTCCGCCGCGCAGCCCGGGGCGGTATCTCCCGGCTTCCGTCTTGCCCACGGCGGGCTGCTCGCGGCGGCACTGGGCGTGGCATCGCTCGTTGGCGCAGTGTTCGCGGTGTTCGCGCTCCGTGGCTCCTGGGCCGACGCGCTCCATGCGGAATCCAGCGCGCGGCAGTTCCCGGGCCAGAAGGTGGTCCACTACGAAAACTCCATCTACGGCAACATCGTGGTTGCGGAACGCGAAGGGCAGCACACGCTCTATTCGAACGGCATCCCGGTGGCGACCGTGCCGCTGCCCGATGTGGAGGCGGTGGAGAATATCGCGCATATTCCGTTGCTCTTCCACCGCAACCCACAGCGCGTGCTCGTCATCGGCGGCGGGTTCGGCGGCGTGCTCGCGGAGATACTGAAACACCCCGTCGAGCGCGTGGACTACGCGGAGCTTGACCCGCAAGTGCTGCGCGCGTTCAGCCTCTTCCGCTCGAAGCTGTCGGATGCCGAGCTGAAGGATCCGCGCGTGTCGAGACTGTACGTTGACGGGAGGCTGGCCGTCGCGCGGGCGCGGGAAGCGTACGACGTGCTCATCATCGGCCACGTTCCGTCGGTCGATCTCCAGGTGAATCGCCTGTTCACGGCGGAGTTCTTCGCGCTTGCGCGTTCCGCGTTGAGTTCGGATGGCCTGTTGGCTCTACGCGTGCCGGGGACGGCGGACTACATCGAGGCGGAGCGGGCGAAACTGAACGCCGTCATATTGCGGACGCTCCGGCAGTCCTTTGGCGCCGTGCGCGTCCTGCCAGGCGACGCCTCGGTGATGTACATTTCTTCGAAGACCGGGAAGGCAGAAGACGGGTCCGGGAAGGGCCGGGGAGAATCCGGCGGCGCGCGGATGTCGCTGGAAGACACGGATCCCGCCGAGCTGATGCGCCGTGCGGATGAGCGCGGGGTCGCAATGGAGACCATCAACCGCATCTCGCTGGAGTACGGCAGTTTTCAACGGATGCGTCGTGAGCGGTACGCCGAGCTCGTGGAGCAGGTCGACCTCGCCGCGAACCTCGACCAAAAGCCCACAGCCGTCTTCTATGGGGCCGCGTACTGGACCGCAATGTACACTCCCTCGCTGCGGAGTGTATTCGCGCGGCTCGAGGGCCTGACGGTCGCGCACGGGATCGCAACCCTGGCCGGAGTCGTTCTCCTGTGCATTCTGGCGCGCCTGGTGATGCGCAGGCGGTTCGGTCCACTGGCCGTTTCCTGTGCGATCGGCTCGACGGGTTTTGCGGGGATGATGTTCAGCCTGGTTCTGATCTTCGCGTTCCAGGCGTTTTTCGGGTATGTGTTCCACGAGATTGGCCTGCTGATAGCGGTCTTCATGCTGGGCACGGCGGCCGGCGGCTTCGCGATGTCGCGTCATTTGGACGCCGGCGCGCGGACGCGGGAGGCCGTGGGCGGCGTGACGGGTCGGCGACCGGGCGTTTCGGACCGGGCGCGGTTCCTGCTGCTCGAATTCGCCATCCTGGCGTTTGCGGCGCTGATGCCGGTGGTCTTTGCATCGATAGGCCACAGCCACGCGTCGGATTCGGCGCTGGCGTGGCTGAAGGCGTTGTTCTATCTGCTGTGCTTGGTGTCAGGCGTGCTGATCGGCGCGCAATTCCCGTTCGCGTGCAAGCTGATGCTCGCCCACGGCCGGTCCGGCACGGGGATGGGCTCGGCGGATGACCCGCGCGTCGGCTCGACCGCCGGCTGGCTCTATGCCGCGGACCTGGCGGGCGGCTGGGCCGCTGGCATGATCGGCGGTGTGTTTCTCCTTCCGCTCATCGGGGTCGCGGGCGCGTGCGCAGTCACGGCCCTTGCGAAACTTGTGACGGCCCTCATGGTGGGCATGGGCCGGTTCGAGTCCGCGTAGCGTTGCAAACGCCGGTCCGCTTTGGTAGAATCGTCCGCGACACTGCCGATTTGCGATTTCGGATTGAGGATACGAGGATGTACTTCGACGAATTCGGTCCGAAGAACACTGAGACTACCCTGAAGCTGGCGTTTGAGCGGGCTGTGAAGGACGGTGTGAAGCATGTGGTCATCGCGTCCACTACGGGCCGGACTGCGAAGCGCGCGGTCGAGCTGGCCGCGGGGCAGGGGCTGCAGTTGGTGTTTGTGACGCACAACACCGGTTTTGCGAAACCGGGCGAACAGGAGTTTTCCGCCGAAATCCGGCGCGAGGTCGAGGCCGCGGGCGCGCGCGTGTTGACCGGCACGGCTACGTTGCGCGGGATTGGCGCGGCAATCAAGGCCAGGTGCGGGTCCTCCGAGGAGGAGATAGTCCGCTCGACGCTGCGCATGTTCTGCCAGGGCACCAAGGTGTGCCTCGAGATGGCGGCAATGGTCTCCGATGCGGGCCTCGTTCCGCCCGGCGACATCATCGCCGTGGCGGGGACGGGCAAAGGGTCCGATACTATCTTGAAGATCCACGCGCAGCCGTCGAACCAGTTTTTTGACATGAAAGTCCGCGAGGTGATCGCGAAGCCGCGGAACTTCTAGCCCGATCGGTTCATGAAGAGAACGTGGATATGTCATTCCCGCGAAAGCGGGAATCCAGCAGACGGTGCCACAACAAGAGGATAGGACCGGACTCCGACGATCTCGGTCGCGTCACCGATCCACTGGATTCCCGCTTTCGCGGGAATGACAGTCTCTAGTTTTGTAGCGGCTCTGCCACGCCGCGTTTTTCTCAGGTCCCAGCCGATGCGCGAGTACGGTGTCTACATCCACGTGCCGTTTTGCGTTTCCAAGTGTCCCTACTGCGATTTCTATTCTGAAAGCGTGAGGACACTCGACTGGAACGTCCAGCGCCGGTACGTTCGCGCGGTCGAGGCAGAGGCAGCGTCGCGGCTGTCGGCGCTCACCCGTCACGGGATGCCGATGCTTCCCCACGGGAACGACTGGCTCAGGACGGACCCCGAACCGGCCGACGTGCGTCCGGGCGAGACGACGATCACCAGTGTCTACGTCGGCGGCGGCACGCCGACCGTACTTGACGAACACCTTCTGGCGGACCTGATTTCCGTTTCGAGGCGAATCTGTCCGGGGGCGATCGCGCCGGACTGCGAGGTGACGTGCGAGGCGAATCCCGGCACGGTCGATCCGAGAAAGATGACGACGATGCGCCGCGCCGGAGTGACTCGCGTCTCGCTCGGTTTTCAATCGACGGTCGATTCGGAGTTGAAAGCGCTGGGCCGCGCGCACACGAGCGCGCAGGCGATGGAGTCGTTCCGCCTTGCGCGCGGCGCGGGTTTCCCACAGGTCTCCGTCGATCTCATGTTCGGGGTGCCCGGCCAATCGCTCGAATCGTGGCGGAAGACGCTGGCGAGGATCGTCGAGCTTGGCCCCGACCATGTGTCCGCGTATTGTCTGACGCTTGCCGAAGGAACGCCGCTGGCGATGGACGTCGAAAAGCGCGTCGTCAAAGTGCCGGACGAGAAGGCCCAGGCAGGGATGTACGAGACCACGATCGATGTGCTGAAACAGGCCGGATTCGACCACTACGAGATCTCAAATTTCGCTCGCAAGGGCTGCCAGTGCAGACACAACCTGCTCTACTGGGCGGGCGGCGAATATGTGGGACTCGGGGCCTCCGCGCATTCCCATCTCGGAACGAAGCGGTCGGCGAATACCGGGTCCGCCGTAGCCTTCATTGAAGCCATGGAGTCGGCGAACAGTGCGGTGGGGTTCGAAGAGGAGCTGGACCCGGAGCAGATCGAGCTCGAAAAGAAGTTCCTCGGTCTCCGGACGATGCGCGGCGCCGACCTGCCGCGTAACTCCGTCGTGCTCGACCTGGTCGCCAGGCAGTTGCTGGAGGAACACGGTGGGATGTTCCGGCTGACCCGGAAGGGGAAACTCTTCGCGGATACGGTTGTGGCGATGGTGCTGGGCGTGTGAGCAGTATGAGCGGCGACCGTCGAGTGTGCTGCACGAACGCGCGTCTTTGTGTGCCTTCGTGAATATCAGGCCGGCCCGGTCGAAGGAGTCGTGCGCGTGATCAAACAACTTGTGCTTGTCGTCAAGGGCGTCTTCGTCGGGATCGCCAACGTGATCCCGGGCGTCAGCGGCGGCACCGTCGCGCTCATACTTGGCATTTTTGAAGACATTGTCGTCGCGCTCAAGAAGTTCAATCTGAGATACCTTTTCCCGCTGGGAATCGGACTCGGCATCGCGTTCGTCGGAGCGAGCAAGTTGATCCCGGCGCTGATGGACAGGTATCCTTCCGAGCTTGCCGCCGTCTTTATCGGGCTGATACTCGGTTCGATCAGGACGCCGTACCGCGAAATGAAAAGACACGGCTGGGAGGAATGCCTATGCCTTGTTGCGGGACTGGTCGCAGGCTTCCTGCTCGTCTGGTTCGTGCCGGAGGAGTCCAAATCCGCTGTCGCCGGTCTGTCCATGCCGGCGCCGTCCGTCCCGTCGTTCCTGTGGTACGCTGCCTGCGGACTCCTGGCGACCAGCGTTATGATCCTCCCCGGCGTCAGCGGCTCCGCAACGCTCGTGTTGATCGGCGAATACAAGACGGTGTGGACCGCCGTGGGAACCGTGGTGAGCAAGTTCATGCCGTCGTTTCTCGACGTGAAGCTCGGGGACGCCAAACCGGCCCCATTCGTGGACAGTCTCGTCGTTTGCACCGCGTTCGGGATCGGTGCGATACTCTGTTTTATTTTCTTCATCAGGCTCCTGGATCTGTTGTTGAAGCGATACCGGTCTCAAACGATGGCCTTGCTGATCGGGCTAATGCTTGGCGCGCTCCCCGGGGTATGGCCTCCGAAGGGGCAGGGCCGCGTCTCCGTTCCGGTGTTCCTGCTTCTCGCGGGCGGCCTCGGGCTGGCGTTGTTGAGCGAGTTTCTCTCGGCGAAAAAGGAGAAAGTAAAGGCTGCCCTCGAGGCGGCGCAGACAGGGGCCGGCGGCTCCAAACCGCCGGATCCGAAGTAGCCCCGGCCGCGGCGCTCTTGCGTATCGAATGAGATCGACCGAACCGCACATGGGGTTAATGCGTTATTAATGTCAGGGTCGTTTGTGGAGGAGTCCTCATGACCTACAAGTACACGATTCTCATCTGCCTGTTCGTCTGTGGCGCGGCGATTGCCGCACTGTCGGTCTTCGAGGACGTCTGGAACGTGCCGTTCGAGAAGAAGGAACTGCGCAGTTTCAATCTCAGTCCGGAGGCCCAGGCCAGGCAGCGCGTGGAGGCGGCGAAGCGCGGCGCGGAACCCGGCGACGGGGGCGACCTGTTCGCAGATGAGAAACCGAACGACGGAAATGGCGAAAAGCCGCCCACGGAGGAGCCGAAGAAGAAAGACCACGTCGAACTGCCCGGAGGCGGCCGGCTGTACCTGGAGCCGAAAGAGGACCGGCGCGTGGAACTGGACGGAATGATCGTCCAGCAGGATGTGAATATCGAACTGGTCGCCTGCTCGGAGGGCGGCAAGGATCACGAGAGCGTCATCACGGTCAAGTGTGTGCCTGAAGAGGTGCATGCGGCGCTGTTGCTGTTGGGGCTGCGCGACAAGGACTCGTACGGCGGCGGCGGCCCGGCCAAGCTCGGAGACCCCACCGAGCCGGTCGGCGACAACGTGCTCGTGTTCATTCGCTGGGAATCCGACGGGAAGGTCGTCGAGCATCGCGCGGAAGACCTCACGGTCGACTCGCGGACCGGCAAGACCATCCCGCAGGTGGGCTGGGTCTTCGCCGGTTCGAAGTTCGTCGATGAGATCGATGTGGAGACCGGCAAGCCGACCGGCAGACAGATATACCTTGCGACTCATGGCAAGACGCTCGTGGCCACCTACCACGATCCGTCCTCGATCCTCGACCTGCCCATCGGGGAGGACAGCAACAACCTGTACTTTGCGAACGGAAAGACGCTCCCGGCCAGGGGCACCAGGGCCACGCTGATCGTCAAGCCGCCGAAGGAGGAGGAGCTGAAGAAACTCAAGGCCGAACAGGAGCGTGTGCGGAAAGAGTTGCAGGAAAAGAAGGACAAGTGAAATACCCGACGACAATAGCCGAGCACCTGCGCATTGCGGCGCGGTTCCTGCGCATGCGCCTTGCGGCAAGGCGCGCATCTGCGTGCGTGCTCGTCCTGGCGCTTGCGGCGCTGGCGGCCTACCCCGCGCTGTGGATGGCGAAGGTCCCGGGCGCGGTGTACATCTGTGCCGCCGCAATGGTCGCCGGCGCGTTTCTCTCGGCGGCCAGCGCGCTCGTCGTGCCCGCGCGGGAGACCGCCGAGATCGCCGCGGCCGTGTTCCTCGACAGGTCATTGCGGTTCGACGACAGGCTTCTCTCGATTCTCGAAGCCGGTGGGACCCCGAGTGATAGCGGAGAGATGCGCTCACAGATGTCCGTGTTGCTCAGGACAGAGACCGAGGGAACGCTGTCGAGCTTTCGGGATCACTGCCCGTACGGCGCTGTGCTCCCGGCTGTTTCGCGGTATGGCGCAGCCGCTGTGGCGGCCTGGGTCTGTGTCGTGCTGCTCATGCCGGTCCTGGCTCCGGGTGGCGCGGACGCGAAGGACACCTCCTCGCCGCCGGTTGCGGAGGCGGAAACCGGCGAGGCCGTCATCGCACAGCCCGGCCGGACCTCCGGCGGAAACACGCCGGCCGGTGCGGCGGACCCGGGTGGAGCCGGGTCCGATGTCCGCTCACCGGACATTGTACGCCCCGCTACCGCTTCTGCAGCAGGCGCGGGCGCCGGGACTTCTACCGGAGAGCGCGGGGCTTCGCCGGGCGAAAAAGAGGCGACCCTCACCGCCAACGCGATCTTGAACGCGATCGGGATCGGTCCCTCACTGCCCGCGGCCGACTCCGCGGAACAGTGCGCGATCGAGATCGAGCGGATGCTGTTGAACGCCTCCGCGGAAGAGCGGGCAAGATTGATTCAAAGACTGCGGGCCGTACTCGATCCTGCAATCGCCGACAAGGCGCTGCTGGAAGAGCTTGCGGCACTCTCGCAAGGCGGAGAATCGTCCAGGCTTCGCGAGACCATCGAGAGAATCGTGAGCGAAGCGATCACGTCCGCTCCGCCGGGAGGCTGCACGGGCGGGTCTGCCGCGGGAGCCGGTGTTGGCGGGACGGACGACAATGGCAGCGAAGGAGCGGGGGCGGTGTCCCTTGCGGGCGCGACAGACGGAGCGTCCGCGCAGGGAAACACGGCCTCGGGCGCTTTCGCCGCGGATGCCGTGCGCGCGAAAACGGAGAGGGCTTTGAAGCAGGCGGATTGGTCTGCCAGGCACGACGAGGTCGTGCGCAGGTTCTTCGGAGTGGCGAGCGGCGAGTAGCGGGTAGTGAGTAGCGGGTAGCGAGCGAGAGACTGACCTGTGGTCCGGGACTCCAAGCCCAAGCGTCAGCTTGGGTACGTGACAGCCGGCCTATGCTCGGAATGAGAAGTCGTAGGCGGTCTGTGAGTCTCCCAGCCTGACGGCTGGGCTTCATTGGATCGTCTCTGCCGCAATGGGCCAGTTGTGTCGGGAAGGCCGGCTCCGCGTGCGGCTGTCCGATTCTTGTCTCTAGGAGGCCTGTCATGTTTCGAAGACTGTCCTTTGCTCTGATCGTGTTGACCTTCGGCTTCTGCAGCCTCGTGCCGTTTGTCGCGTGCGGGGAACAGGGCGAGTCCCCGGCGGAAGCGAAGACCGACGCCGACAAGCCCGGCGAGAAAGAGCAGCCGTCCGCACAGTCGGTGCTGGAGACGACCTTCGCCCGAGGGATGAAGTGGTTGACCACGCGCCAGCTCATGGACGGGTCATGGCCGGATCCGCAGGGCAAGGCGGATGTCGCCTTCACGGCGATGGCGGTCAAGGCCATCGCCGAGGCGCCGGAGTCCGTGAAGAAGGAGTATTCCGCCAACATGGAAAAGGGCGTGAAGTACATCCTCGGCTGCATCCAGGACGGCGGGAAAATAGTCGATGCCGGGAAGATCCCCACGCTTGCAAACTACAAGACCGGTCTCTCGCTCATGGCGCTGGTCGCCGTCGACCGCGAAAAATACGCGGAACAGATCCTCAAGGCGCGCCGGTACCTCGAGCAGACGCAATTCTGCGAGAGCTACATGGACGTGAAACCCGACAGCAAGGCGTACGGCGGCTGGGGATACGATGAAAAGACGCAGACGGCCAACCCCGACCTGTCCAATTCGTCGATGACCATCGCCGCGCTGAAATCGGCCGGACTGCCCGAGGACAGCGAGGTGTGGAAACGCGCCGTGAAGTTCCTCGAGCGCGTGCAAAACCGCAGCGAGTCGAACGACGTCCCGCCGGCGATAAGGGAGCAGGACGTTGTGCCGCTGAATGACGGCGGGTTCTACTACCGTCCCGACGAGAGCAAGGGCGGCCCGGTCACCCGACCGGACGGCAAGAAGGCCTACAAATCGTACGGAAGCATGACCTACCTCGGGTTGATGAGCTTCATCTACTCCTTCGTGAAGAAAGACGACCCGCGCGTGGCGGGCGCGTACGACTGGATTCGTGACAACTTCACGTTCGAAGAGAATCCCGGCCTGAGGACCGACGCGGACCCGAACCTCGGGAAGCAGGGGCTGTTCTACTACTATCACACGTTCGCGAAGGCGCTCGACGCGTACGGCGAGGCGGAGATCGTCACGATCGACAACGTCAAGCACCGCTGGGCGGACGAGCTCGTCGCGTACCTCGCCGAGGTCCAGCAGAAGGACGGGTCGTGGTCGAACACCGCGAGCCGCTGGTGGGAGGACGATCCCGGCCTGTGCACGTCCTACGTGCTCATGACGCTGAACATCGCGCGGAAGTGGGCGAAGTAGGGGGCGTTCCCCCTGTCGCCGGCGCCCGGCCTGCACTGTTCAGGAATCTTGGAAAAGCACCGATAGCCCGTCATTCCGAACTCGGTTTCCGCCGCAGGCGGACCCCGCCTTAAGCGGGGCGGAACCTCCTTGGCGACGTGTCTTGGCCTTTCGGGATGCTCTCCAAGGTCAAAGCTGCGGCTTTGACGCTCCAGAACGCGCAACAAGACTTTCCCGTATAGAGAGACAAAACAACATGCAGAGGACCGGCGTATGGTTCATCGGGGCGCACGGCTGCGTGGCCACCTGTGCGGCGGTCGGCGCGATGGCCTTCGCCCGCGGCCTGCTGGGCGGGACGGGCATGGTCTCGGAACACTCCGACTTCGCCGCGCTCGGTCTCGCGCCGGTCGGCGGTTTTATTTTCGGCGGGCACGAGGTCGCGAAGACTGGGCTCGGACCCGCGCTGAAGAAGACACAGGAAAGCACAGGGCTACTGCCGGACGAGTTGATCCTCAGGCTGGCGAAGCCGCTCGACCTGTTCGGGCGCGAGGTGAAGCGGGGGTACGCGGTGAGCGGCGGACGGGCGCGGTCGAATGCGGCTTCGGTCGTCGGCAGGCTCCGGCGCGACATCGAGAGCTTCCGGCGGCGAAACCGGCTCGAACGGGTGGTGGTCGTGAACGTCGCGAGCGCGGAACCGGCCTGGGAAGGGATACCGGGCCTCGCCGAGGCAGGCCGGACGGCGGACGGTATTCGCCGCATTGTACGCGGCAGGGGAGGGCGTGGGCTTCCGCCCAGCATGCTCTATGCCATCGCCGCGATGGAGAGCGGCTGCGCGTATATCAATTTCACCTCATCGCTCGGCGCCTCGCTGCCCGGCATGGACGAGCTGGCGCGTGAGCATGGTGTGCCGCACGCCGGCCGCGACGGCAAGACCGGCGAGACGCTGGTGAAGACGGCGCTTGCGCCGATGTTCACGGCGCGGCGGCTGAGGGTACTGAGCTGGGAAGGGCACAACCTGCTCGGCAATAGCGACGGCGCGACACTGCGGGATGAAAGGGTGAAGCGCGCAAAGACGGCGAACAAGGACGCGGCGTTGAGGTCGATCATCCGGGATGACGCCATGCACTCGGCCGTGCGGATAGACTATGTCCCATCTCTTGCGGACTGGAAGACGGCGTGGGATTTCATCCATTTCGAAGGTTTTCTCGGCGCGCGGATGGCGATGCAGTTCATCTGGCAGGGGTGTGATTCCGCGCTCGCGGCCCCGCTCGTGCTCGATCTCGTCCGGTTCGCGGACCTGGCGCTCCGACGCGGGGAATCCGGTCCGATGCCGCACCTCGCCTGCTTCTTCAAGGACCCCGTCGGGACCGATGTCCACGACTTCCAGGCGCAGTACGGGATGCTCCGCGCCTACGTACGGTAGGGCTAGTACCCGCCGGATGTCTTTTGGTCGCTCGCTAACGCTCGCGGCTCGGTTTTCACCACTTCGGTGTTTTGGGATTGGCTCCCAGGTCAATCCCAATATGATACCGAGACACGGTATGGAAGTCAAGATGTTTCTTCGGCGTGGGTGTAGACATGGCTGTTGGACGAGTCCCTTGCTCCTCACTCCGCGCTCGCGCGAATCTTCTTCAGCCGGTTCGTGACCCACTCCGCCTCTTCCTTGTACCCGTGCTCGTCGTAGAATTGCGCAAGCTTCTCGTACCGCGCGAGCAGGTCGAAACCGGTGTTCCACTGGAGTTTCTTCAGACAGTACGGACATGCGTGGATGGGTCCGCTGTCCTGTTCGGATTGACTGTTGGCGCCGTTCATCAGGCACTTGTACTTCACGCAATGTGGCAAAGAGAACATGTGGCCGGTCTCATGCGCCATCGTCTTCAGGCAGCGCATCAGGGCAACCTGCAGGTTCTCTTCTGATGGTTCCTGGCCGTAGAACTCCGGAAAGAACCGGACGAACGAGAATACCCCGACCCTGTCACGCAGGCTGGCCTCGCCGAAGACGTAGTTCCATCCGTCGTCAGGGTACAGGTCGGCCATGGTGATCCCCAGCAGGCATATGGCGTCCCTGGGGACCCTGGGGCGCAGGAAGCGCGTGAGAAGATAGCCCGTGCGGTACTGTGTCTGCGATGCGTCCCACGAGGCCGGCCTACCTGGCGCGTCGGGAGGGATCTTCTCTTTGGGCAGGAGGACGGTCTCGCACGAGAAGACGATCGAGCAGTACTCGCGGATCGGTTCGAGCAGCTTCTCTTCGCGCCCGGGGAAATCGCCGATCGGAATGATCGTGATCTTCCGCCGATTGTCGGCGGGGCGTCGCGGAGAGGTGCCAACATAGTCGTCGAAGGTCTGGTGCTGTTCCGCGTGACTGTACAGCCAGTCGCCCGGTTGCGGCTTCGGCATGACCTCGAAGTCGGTATCGTCGTTCAACGCGAATTCGTACATGCGCTTCGTCCGCTCGTCCATCTGCGGGTCCCCGGTCTCCTGCTCGTCCTCCCCCGGAGCAGTCTTCTCCGGTCCGGTCGTGTCCGGGTCCGATTGGTCATCCTCGCATGAATCGACCGAGGTGACGAACGCTGCGGCCAGCGCGGCCGCAAGAAAGAGCCTGAGCACGATCATTCTCGCCTCCTCTCTCGCGTAAGGGTGGTAGCAGCGTCCCTCCCCGGTATTCTGGAGCGTCAAAGCCGCAGCTTTGACCTTGAGGCGCTCCATGGCGCGCGACCTAGTCGATGACAATCTCCCCGCAGCGCAGGATGGCCTCGCCGTGCAAGTTGAGCCTGTCCGGGAGTTCCCAGCGGGCGGGTCTTCCATGCCGCCAGACGCGGAATGCGCGCTCGACCCGCTTCGCCAGTCTGCGCGAGCGGTCCAACGCGGCCGCCTTATCGTTTTCCTTCAATTCCAGCACGGACTGGAGCTGCGAAGGATGCGAATAGCAGATGACGCACGCCTTGCTCGACCGGCCGCGGTCAGTCGTGGCCGCGACGAGGATCGGCGGCTGGACGGGGATGCCGACGCGCAGAAGGGCATTGGTCACCTTCCATAGGGCCAGAGCGCGGTCGGCGCTTGCCGGGCCTTCAAACGTCAGGACCTCGTAGCCCGGCGGCAGCGTGAGGACCGGTGCCGGGCCGATCACCTTCTCCGCAAGAAGGTCCGCCTCCGCGCTTGTGATCCCCTCGTCCCACGGGTATTTTTTCCGGTAGTGGCCGCGCATTCCCTGGTGCGAGAAGAACCCCGTGTTCCGGTTCTCCTCGCAGCAGTTCTCCGCCGCCCTGCGCAGGTCGCGGCCCTGCACGCGGTCCTCCTCCGCGACGATCCTGACGGCGAGCTCCTTGTGTCCGGGGACCGCGCACTGCAGCTTCGTCGGGACGGCGTGTCTCTCGCCGCCCGCAGGCCCGCGCCGGTCACGCGCCGGCGTTATCGAGGATCCGCAGGCTGCCGGACCCGGCGCGGGTTCGCGACAGTACTCGATCAGAAACCGGACCCGGTCCGACACGCTCGCCGCCCTGAACCGGTTCAGCTTCGCAAGGAGCCAGGTCCGCCGGCTCAACGGCAGGGGAAGGCCGACCCTGGCCCGCTCGAAATCCACGATCCTCAACTGTGTCGTGTACGACGCCTGCCGGTCAGACGCGGAACCTTCCTGCGTGCCGCCGGCCGCCGCGCGCCGGACGCGGTCGTCGGCATGATCCGCGCCCAAGCGGAAGTCTGCCGCGTCAAACGACAACAGGATATTGTTCGGATCGAAATCGTCCTGGTTGATTCCCGCGTCGTGCACGGACCGCGCGAATCGCCCGTAAGCCTGTATGACCGCGACCCTGAACTCGCGCGGGGAATGCGCGCCGGGCAGGAGCGAGCTCAACGCCTCCTTCGCTCGCGTTCCCTCGCGCCGGCCCGGGAATTCGGTGAAGGTCGCACGCAGGAACTCGTCCAGGCCCACCACCCCGGCGAGCCGTGGAAAGATGACGTAGCTTTCGAGGACCAGTCCGTGCCTGCGCCGGATGCCGACCGCGGTCGGCAGCACGGTGGCGATCCCGCGCCTGTGTATCTCCAGCGCCGTATCGAATTCACGCTCCGCCTTGCTGACCCGCAGGAGGGAAAGCAGCCTGGACCAGTTCGACGCGGGGCGGTATATCTTCAATATGAAGCCGGCGGAATCCTCGTCGGAGCCCACCCTGTCTCCGAGCAGTTCGCGCGCGCGTTCGCTCGGAAGCTGCAGCACCTTCTTGATCGGGTACTCCTTGACGAGGCGCCACGGATCGGCATGACTGGACTCCTCGGTCGGCACGGACTGCACCAGGGGCTCATAGCCGGGCCTGACCGTCCAGCGGACGCCTGCTATCCGGAGCTTCTTGTACTGCGTGTGCATTCAAGGTCTCTGAAAAACACTCACTCGCGCGGGCGGACGATTTCGGATTCACGATTTCAGACTTCGGATTTGCGATTTCGGATTTACGTGCTGACATCAAAAGTCAACAGTCCGCAATCCGCAATCCAAAATCTAAAATCCCCCCGCGTGTTCTCCCGCTTGACATTCCCGCGTCACATATGCTATCCTGCGCGCATGAGCAAGCTGAAAGCCGTCTTTCTTGACGCCGGCAACACGATTCTGCATCTCGACTTCCCGTTCATCGCCGAGGTGCTGAGCGGGTACGGCGTTTCGCCGTCGCTGGAAACGCTCGAACGCTCTGAGGCCGTCGCCCGCGCCGAGGTCGATCGCGCCCACGTGGTCGGAACGACGACCGACTACGCGCGGTGGTTCTACTACTTCCGGCTGATCATGTCGCACGCCGGTCTCACGTCCGAGTTCGATATCGCCGACGCGTACAAGAAGCTGGAAGCCCGCCACTCCGTCAAGAACCTCTGGTGCCGCGTGCCGCCTGAGGTCCCCGCGGTACTTGCGGAGCTTCGCAGCAAGTACACGATTGGCGTCGTATCCAACGCCGACGGGCGGATCAAGGACCTGCTCGCCCTCGTCGGGCTGCTCGACTATTTCAGTTTCGTGGTCGATTCCGGCCAGGTCGGGGTCGAAAAGCCCGACCCGAGGATATTCCAGCACGCGCTTGCGGCCGCGTCGGCGGAACCGGACGAGGTCGTCCACGTCGGCGATCTCGTCTGTGTCGACGTCGCGGGCGCAGAGGCGAGCGGGATCCGCGCCGTGCTCATCGACCCGTTCGATCACCACACGGACGCGCTCTGCGCCCGTATCCGCAACATCGGCGAACTCCCCGCCGCCATCGCCCGGCTCGCGTAGAGACGGTTTCAAAATGGCGTTTGCGGTTTGCCTGATTCGTGAATAGTGCGGGGCAGCGAAGTAGACCTTTCCGCCTCAGCGGATCCGCCCGAGGCGGACAACCCCGAGAACCCAATGATCCGCCAAAACGCCAAGAGCGCCAAGGACGCCAACAATCATCAGGAGGCAAGATCCGACCGGATACTGGAACAGGGACTTCAAGAGACTCTGACGAGACAACAGGACCTCAAGTCTCGCGCAAGGCTCATTTCCGCCTCAGGCGGATCCCGCCCTTGGCGGGACAGTCCCTGTCGGCATTCCCCGACGAATCGGGGACCGGATACGCCGGAAACTCGCGAGAATTCCAGCGCTTTCTTGATTTCCTTGGCGTCTTGGCGGTTTCCGGGTTGACAAGATCCTGAATTCTGTTTCAGATCTCGTGGACTCAGGATCCTAGAAGACGACGCTCCACCGATCTGTTGAACGCTTGATTTTTCTCGCCGGTTCGTATAGACTCTTGCCATGATCGCATGTTTTCCAAGGAGAAGCGCATGAACAAGATCCTTTTCAGGGAGCACATCGCTCCCGGCATCTTTCACATGAAGGTGGAAGCGCCCGAAATCGCGGCGAAGCGGAAGGCCGGCCAGTTCGTCATCATCAGGCATGACGAGGAAGGCGAGCGCGTGCCGCTCACGATCGCGGATGCCGACCCAAAGGCGGGCTGGATCTCGCTCATCGTCCAGGAGATGGGGTACAGCACCAAGCGGTTGGGACAACTCCGCGCAGGCGACACGCTTGCCGACGTGGTCGGCCCGCTGGGCGTGCCCACGCATATCGAGAAGTTCGGCACGTGCCTCTGTATCGGCGGCGGGGTCGGCGTCGCCCCGCTCTACCCGATCGCCGAGGCGCTCCAGGCGGCCGGCAACGAGACCGTCTGCGTCATCGGCGCGCGCAACAAGGAGCTGGTCATTCTGGAAAAGGAATTCAAGAAGATCTTCAAGGAGACCCACGTCTGCACGGACGACGGCTCGTACGGGTTCCACGGCTTCGTGACACAGAAGGCCAAGGAATTCCTCGACGGCCCGCGCAAGATCGCGCTCGTCGTAGGCATCGGCCCCGTCCCGATGATGCGCGCCGTCGCAAATCTCACGAAACCCTACGGCGTGAAGACCGTCGTAAGTCTCAATCCGATCATGCTCGACGGAACCGGGATGTGCGGCGCGTGCCGCGTCAACGTCGGTGGCGAGACGAAGTTCGCCTGCATCCAGGGGCCCGAGTTCGACGGCCACCAGGTAGATTTCGACCTGCTGACGAAACGGCTCGGCATGTACTCCGTGCAGGAGAAACAGTGCACGTGCGCGGGCGGAAGCTAGCAGCCTGTCCGAGCAATGGCATGAGCGCCGCAAGTGTTTGTAGTAAGCCACGTAGCCCCGCAGGGCGGAGTGGCGTTTCCGAAGGAACGGCACTCCGCTGCGGCTTCGTGCCTTGCTACGAACCGCGTTGCTCGGACACGAGGCAAAGGAGATTCCGTCCACCGCGGCGGATCCGCCTGCGGCGGAAACCGAGTTTGGAATGACAGTCTATCGATGTTTTTCGTTGACTCGTGAATAATGCGGGCTAAAGGGTCCGACGGGGCGACTGAGCCATTCGTCGCCGGTTCGGGTGCATTTGAGGAGCACGCCATGCCTGAAAAGAAAGCAAAAGTCCCGCGCCAGAAGATGCCGGAACAGGAGCCGCAGGCGCGAAAGCGGAATTTCAACGAAGTCCCCTTCGGCTATACGCGTGAACTGGCGATGATCGAGGCGAAACGGTGCCTGCAGTGCAAGAAACCGCTGTGCACGCAGGGCTGCCCGGTCGAAGTGAACATCCCCGCCTTCATCGCGCTCGTCGCGGAGGGGAAGTTCGCGGAGGGAGCGCGGAAGATCAAGGAGACGAACTCGCTGCCGGCCGTCTGCGGACGGGTCTGCCCGCAGGAGGAGCAGTGCGAGAAGACCTGCATCCTCGGCAAGAAGGACCAGCCCGTCGCCGTCGGCAGGCTCGAGCGGTTCGTCGCTGACTTCGAGCGGATGGAGGCGGGTTTCACGAAGCCCGAGATCGCCCGCCCGACCGGCAAGCGCATCGCGGTCGTCGGCTCCGGCCCGGCCGGGCTCACCTGCGCGGGCGACCTCATCAAGCTCGGCCACGAGATCCATATATTCGAGGCGCTCCACAAGCCGGGCGGTGTGCTCGTCTACGGCATCCCCGAGTTCAGGCTCCCGAAGGCGATCCTCCAGACGGAAGTGGACTACCTTACGTCGCTCGGCGTGACGCTCCATTCGAGCTTCGTAGTCGGCAAGACGATGACGATTGACGATCTCTTCAAGAACAGGTTCGACGCGGTCTTCGTCGGCAGCGGCGCGGGCGCGCCGAATTTCATGTTCATCCCGGGCGAGAACCTGCTGGGTGTCTATTCCGCCAACGAGTACCTCACCAGGTCCAACCTACTCAAGGCATACCTCTTCCCGCAGTACAAGACGCCGATCATCCGCGGCAAGAACGTCGCAACGATCGGCGGCGGAAACGTCGCGATGGACTCCGCGCGCACTGCGCTGAGGCTCGGGGCGGACAATTCCT
>JAVHLO010000049.1 GCA_031082105.1 Planctomycetota bacterium | reverse complement strand
GGACAGAGTAGCGGGCGTCCAAAGCGCGCGGCTTGGCAATTTCCAGCTTGGCGGCGCGGCGCGGACTCCCGTTGGAACCGGAGTTCTCCCGTTCGCGCCTGCTTCGGACAAGGAGCCGATCCGTGCGAGTGCGGATCGCGAGCGCGGAATCAGGTACTACCCCAAGATACTCTGGTTCAGGCTGCTCAACAATCTGATGACTCTCGTGTGGATTGGCGCGATCGCCGCGGGAGTCGTCATCATTGCAGTGACTTTCCCGGCACTGCGGCGCTGGCTTTCGCCCCCGCCCAAGGTCGAGGCGCCCGTCACAGACAGGTCTGCGGAGAAGTTGGGCCAGCTCAGGAGGTTCGAGGAGGAGAACGCTAAGACCGTCTCCTTCGAAGAGATAGGCGGCAGGTATCGCGACTTCATCCACGAGTATTCCGGCACACAGGCCGCGAAGAAGGCCTCTTTTCGCCTCGAGGAACTTCAGTCCATGGAAAGGGAGGCAGAGCAGAAGTTCGAAGAGACCAGGGCAAAGGGCAGACTGCTCGGCACAGCCGACGCGCTTGACGAGGCCTTCGTGCTCTGGGAACAGTACATTGAGTTCGTCGAGGGAATCCCCGGTTAACCGTACCGCATGCAGGCCAAGGACCAGAAGAACGAGGCGCTCCGTGCGGCGACGGACAAAATGGACTCCACACTTGACGAGGCGCAGCGGGCGTTCGATCGCGGCGACGTCGCCGCCGCGTTGGGCCACTGCGAGAAGCTCAAGACGAGCAAAATACTAAAGATACTGCCCGATGTTGAGGCCGCGGTGGCCGTCATCGAGATGAAAGCGGCATCGTTGGTGGAAAAGAAGAAGCGCGAGGAAGCGGACAAGGCTGCCCGTGTCGGCAAGTATCAGAAGCTCATGACCGATGCGCGAAGCGTCGAGACGGAATCGCGGCTGGATGAGGCCATACTTCTCTATCGCAAGGCGCTCGCGGTCGCGGCGACACCCGAAGAGATCACGACTGCGAAGACCGAACAGAGGCGATTGACTCTCACGTTTTCGGAACAGTACGAGGATCTCAAGTCCAATCTCCAGGCGGTTCGAAACTACTGCAAGAACAGGATGCCGGACAAGGCCCTCGAGAGGTGCAGGTCGCTCGTCGGCGATCCGAAACATGCCGTCTTCGCGGGTGAATTGGCGAAAGCCCTGACGGAAGTGGAGGCCACACGGGACGGCAAGGCGGCCGCTGAGACCACTGTTGCGAATATCGACTCGTTCGTGAAGCGCCTGGAGATGTGGGTGGATGAACACTCAAGGGCGCCGACGGACTTGATGTGTCCGGACTGCGTCGGGACCGGCTTTGCCACGTGCGTGGCCTGCAAGGGATCGGGCACGACGGAGGACCAGAAGTGTCCTGATTGCGCGCAGGTTCCAGGTCAGGTCGTCTGCAAGAAGTGCATCGACGGCTTCCTGCGGTGTTCGCGCTGCAAAGGACACGGCAATCTTCAAGAGGTCATCTGGGAGACCGTCCGTTGTCCCCTGTGCGGCGGTTCGGGCTACTTCAGCGGCCTCAGTTGCTCGCGTTGCAGCGGTACGGGCGCGGTCCGACAAGGGAAACGCGGCGCCCTTGTGGAGTGCGTTGTGTGCAAGGGCGCCCGCAAATCGAAGAAGGACTGCCCTGACTGCGAGAAGGGCTTCACGAAATGCACACGATGCGATAGTAAAGGCGTACTCGGCAAGGTCTGTGCGCAATGCGCAGGTTCGGGCAGGGTCGAGTGCGCCAAATGCCATACCGGTGGGATCGACCCTGCGAAGCTGAAGTAGCGGTTCTACCGCGCCACGCGGAGTACTTCCTCGATACTCGTCAACCCCGCTGCGGCCTTCTCGATCCCGTCCTGCAGGAACGTCTTCATCCCGCCGGAGACGGCCAGCCTTCTCAGCGCCTCCTTGCCGCCCGACTTCGCCAGATGCCCGCGCAAGCGGTCGGAGTTCTCGAGCATCTCGTGCAGCGCGATCCGGCCGCGGTAGCCGTGGTCGCACGCGCCGCAGCCTTTCGCGCGGTAGAAGCGCCCCTTGTATGATGCCGGCAAGCCGAGCGCCTTCAGCAGCGGCCTCGGCGGAGTGTACCGCTCGCGACACTTCGGGCAGAGTTTCCTCGCCAGGAGCTGCGCAAGGACGCCAATGAATGTCTGCCCCAGCAGATGGGTGAGCGTCTGCTCGTCGGAAACCAGGCCCGCCATCAACGTGACCGCCTCCGGTGCGCCTCGCGCGTGCAGGCACGTGAGCGCGATGTGACCCGTGTGGGCGGTCTCCAGCAGCAGCTTCATCGTCTCCTTGTCGCGGATCTCGCCGACCGACACGACGTCGGGGTCCTGCCACAGCGCGGATTGCAGAAGCCGCGCGAATCCCAGGCCCAGCTTTTCGTCAACCTGGATGTGAGTCACGCCGGGCAGAAAGAACTCTACGGGCGACTCGATCGACAGGACCGCGTAGCCGGGGACGGCCGCGAGACGGGTCAAGGCCGAGTAGAGAGTGGTCGTCTTCCCGGATCCGGTCGGCCCGGTCACGACGATGAGGCCGTGGCTCTTGCCAAGCCACTTCTGCATGGTTGCGCTGTTGTGCTCGGAGAGGTTGATCCTGTCGAGTCCGATGTTGACGGTCTCCGCGTCGAGGATTCTGACCGCGAGCCGCTCGCCGAGGACCGTCGGCATCGTGCCGACGCGCAGGTCGAGTCGCTTCTGCCCGATCCTCATCAGTACGCGTCCGTTCTGCGGGAGCCGTTTCTCTGCGACATCGAGATCCGCCATGAGCTTTATGCGCGACAGCAGCCGCCTGAACCGGGCTTCCGGCATTCCTTCGACATCCTTCAGGGCGCCGTCGATCCTCATACGGACGGAGTGGCGCGGCGCTTTCTCCTTCGACTCCCAGCGCGTTTCAAGGACGATGTCGGACGCCCTTGCAGCGACCGCACGGCGGACGAGCAGGTTGAACTTCGCGGTCTCGTCGCCGGCCGGGTCCTGCGCCCGGGCCATCGCGCCCTTCTTGAGCCCGGCGACGCGTCCGAGCTGGACCGCGCCCCGCTCGAACGAGTCTGCGACGGCTGCCGCGGCCTTGTCGAGCTCTCCCGCTTGCTCCCCCGAGGATACCAGTGCCGTGATCGATGGAGGGAAGAGCTGCGGGAACTCCGTCATGGCGCCGGAAATCTCTCCGCCATCCTTCACCGCCTGCGATATCCGTTCGATGGCCGTTGCCATGCGTTTGTCCGCGCTCTCCTTCCTGAGCGCCTGGAGCGCTTCGAGCAGCGGAACGCTTCCTGCGAGCAGCCTCGCGAAGCGACGCCAGAACATGGTCATCTCCGCGTTCAGCCTGTTCTTTGTTGTCATGTCAGTTCCTCCAATACCCTCAATCGGTGCGCCGTCCGGCATCGACCGGCCGGCCTCTTTCGATCGCTTCGCGCATAAGCCTGCGGCCCCTGCGCAGGCGGGTCCTGATGGTGGCCGCGGGGACCGACATGACCTCCGCGATCTCCTCGGAGGACATCTCCTCGACATCGTGCAGGATGAGGATTTCCCTGTACTTGACCGGCACGCCGGCAAGGACCGCATTCAGCCTGTCGCGTTCCTCGCACCTGAGCACGGCCTGTTCCACCGAGGAGGCGCAGGGCAGGGGTGTCATGCGCCCGTCACCGGCGTCGGCGAGGTACGTCACGTTCCGCCACAGCCGGCGCCGCATGCCCTGGATTTCGTTCAGCGTTGTGTTCCGCGCAATAGTGAAGAGCCAGGTCGAGAAACGCCCCTGAACCGAATAGAGCCCGCGCTTCTCGAAGAGCGCCGTGAACACCTCGGCCGCGAGATCCTCGGCGGTGTGCAGGTTCCCGATCATCCGCCATATGAACCTCAGCACCGCCGCTCGGTACCTTTCATAGAGCGTGTCGAACGCGCTCCTGTCGCCGTACTTCAACAAGAGCATGAGTTCTTCGTCGGTCGTGTCGGTCATGGAAATCCGATCTGCGACAGGTGTCTCGAAGGTCGTTCGCGGCGTTGTCCTGTCTTCCAAACGGTTAAACAGACAGGGAAGCGTTTCGTTTCATAAATTCCGTGATGCGGAGAGGCTCGGTTGATTCTCTGCCGGTTCGCTCATCGCGTCATTCGACTACCTGCGCTGTTTGGCGCTTGGCGTGCCTAGGCGCGGTTCGCCGGTGATGACGACGACGAGTCCGCCGTCCCGGGCCGTCACCGCGCCGGGATCACCGCCGCCGATCGATGGGCTTTCGACAAGCTGCCACCTGGCCCCGTCTTCGCTCGTCGCCATCCAGAGACTGCCGCGCGGCTGCCGGTCGCGGGGGGCCCGCTCGCCGCTTCCGGGTTCGAGTCCCGAGCCGCCTACTACGAGACCCTCGCCGGTGCCGTAGAACGTGATAGTCTTGCCGTCCGATTGCGCATTGCCGAGCCATTTCCGGTTGCCTTCGATCCTGACGTCATCGACGCGCGTGAACTTCAACCCGTCATCGCTCACTGCATGATATCCGAGCCCTTCGCTCGCCCGGTCCTTCGGCTGGCCTCCGGGTGTGCCGCCCGGTTGACCGCCGGGTCCGCCTGCAGGGCCATTGTTCGGCACGAACAGATGGAACTTCCCGTTGTGCAAGACCGCCGCGCAGTCGATGACCATCTGGCCTTCGACTCCGAACCGCATCCCTTCTTCGACGACATAGCTCACCCCGTCTTTCGATATGGCCGAGTAGATGGCGGGAGTGGACTCCTGGAACGTCCGGCCGCGGACGGAGGTGAAATACAGGCGGACCCCTCCGTCCGGCAAGGGCACGAGCGTCGGGTCGAACGGAAAACGCATCCCTTCCGGCAGGCCGGCCAGCTTGATGACCTCCGGTTTGGACCACGTCTTTCCATCGTCCTCCGAGAAACGGACCGCGACCTTGTCGAATTCGTCCACGTTGTTCTCGGGAAAATGCTGGTGCGCGACGACGAGCCGGACGTCCTTGAGGCGGGCGATGGTCGGCACGCCGGCGCGATCGAACGTGACGACCTTCTCGACCGCGCCATCCGGTGTGACGCGATAGCAGAGCACGTCGCGATCCCACGGGCCGGGTTCATCCGGGCCGGGGAGTCGCACCTGTCCCGGACCGACGGGCTGCTGCGGCGCGGGAACGCCGCCGGGTTCGCCGTCTCCTTTCCCGGATTTTCCCGGCCGTCGGTCACCGGGAACCTGGCTGCTTTTTCCGCGTGGATCGATCTTGAAATACATCTTGTAGCCGCCATTCCAGCGGATGACGAACGGGTCCGTGATCTGCTCGTCTTCGTTCGCGGTGAGGCGAAGGCCGGCCTCCTTTTCCCAGTTGATGCCGTCCGTCGACAGAAAACTGCAAACGCTGTTGCCCGCGGGCTTCGTCTGATCGAAGGCGTACAACCTTAGCCGGCCTTCGTCGAGCGCGATGGGCGCGACCGTTCCGTAGCCGCGCAACCCAAGTTCCTGCTTGTACGTGAACTTCATGCCGTCATCGGACGTGGCGATGACCGTGCTACCCTCGCCGAAGACGTACATGAACCATGTCCCCTTGAACCGGAAGACGTCGGGGTCGACCAGCGCGCCGCGCGAGAAGGCCGTGCCCGCCTCCTTGAACCGGATGCCGTCATCCGAGAAAGCGACATGGATCTCGTGTTTTCCCTTCGCCACGGCAGGATCGCCCATGCCGGCCGAGGCGAAGTAGTAGAGTCTGAACCTGCCGTCGGCGTCTCTGATGATGCTCGGGTCGACGGCCTTCTGTGAAGGAAGCCCCTCGATCGCGAAGTCCTCCTTCTTGAAGTTGAGGCCGTCGGTTGACGTTGCGCACGCGACGTTCTCGAACTTGCCGGGGCCGGTGTCGGCGTTGACAAAGTACAGGTAGACCTTGTCATCGACCGCGATGGCGCATGGGACAGAGGCGTGCTCGAGGCGGCAGCCTTCATCACGGGTCCAGGTGAGCCCATCCACGCTGGAGGCGCTGCAGACCTTGTGTGTGTAAGGCCCGCCTTGCGGTTTCGATGGCGGACCCTGGGCGGGGGATTCTGCCGAGTGCAAGAGACTGAAAACAAGGCACAGCGCAATCGCCGCCATCACGGCGGCCTTGTGCGGCAGCTCAAAGCGTGCTTTCTTCATGAGCATTCTCCTCGAACAGAACACGGCAATCTTCGAGATAGTCACGCATTTTTGCGGTGAGATTTCAAGCATTGAGAGTGCCTGGTGCATTCGCCACAGAGACACTGAGAGCACAGAGATGCAGTGATCGCAAGGGAATGCGCGGGAGGATATTCTTCGTTCCAGGATCCTGAGTCCACCGATGTGCTCGACAGGCTCGGCGGTTTCCGCGGTTGATTCTGGCCGCGGCCGCGCTGCGGTCGGTCCTCCGTGTCTCCGTGGCTCGCTCCGGCCCACCGCCACGTTTCGCTTTTTCTTGACACAACGTCGCCGCGAGCCTATAATGTCCAAGCATGACACGGCGGTTTCTCGACAGGTTCCGTACGGGGTTGAAGCACGCATTTGCGATCGAAGACCCGGCCGAGGCGCTCAAGCCCGAAGAGATCGAACTCCTGGATAGGCTGGCAAAGGGCATCGTCCGGCGCCGGATGACGGCCCCGGCGGTGCTCTTTCTCGAGTCCGTGCGCCCGCTCAACTTCATCGGCAGCCAGGCGATGACATTCTTCATGCCGATCGTCAACCTTGTTTTCAACACGGCCGAGCTTGAGAAGATTGCGGCCGTACTCGAGAGACGCAAGAGCATCCCGTCGCTCATCGATTCGATCGAGCGCTGTGAGCGCGAGTCGATCGAGGCGAAGCAAGCGGCGGACAAGGAAAAGCGGGAAGCGAAAAACGCAAAGCGGGAAGCGAAGAACGAGTAGCGAGTAATCGCGGGCATTATTCTGTTTTCTGGCAGCCGGCCCACATGAACGTCATAATCGCGACAGACTGCGGCAGCACGACAACCAAGGCGATTCTGATCGAGAAAGTGGGGGACGAGTACCGGCAGACATTCCGGGGCGAGTCTCCGACCACCGTCGAGGCGCCGTTCGAGGACGTCACCAAGGGTGTGCTCAACTCGATCCAGGAGATCGAAGAGCTTTCCGGGCGGGCGATACTCGACGGTGAGCGGATAATCACGCCGAACGAAGGCAAGCGCGGGGTCGACATCTACGTCTCAACCTCCAGCGCGGGCGGCGGCCTGCAGATGATGGTTGCCGGCGTCGTGAAGGCGATGACCGGCGAGAGCGCACAGCGTTGCGCGCTCGGCGGCGGTGCGATCGTAATGGATGTGCTCGCCTCCAACGACGGCCGGCTCGCGCATGAGAAGATCGAGCGCATCCGGCAGCTCAGGCCAGACATGATGCTGCTCTCCGGCGGAACCGACGGGGGCGACGTGCAACACGTCGTCGAGATGGCGGAGTTCATCGCCGCCGCGGATCCGAAGCCCCGGTTCGGCATCGGGTACCAACTCCCGGTCATCTTCGCCGGAAACAAGGAGGCCCGGCCGAACGTGCAGGAGGTGCTGGGATCGAAAGCCGCGCTGACCGTGACCGACAATATCCGTCCCGTCCTCGAGCGCGAGAACCTCATGCCCGCGCGTCACAAGATACACGACCTCTTCCTCGAACACGTCATGGCGCAGGCGCCGGGGTACAGGAAGCTCATGTCCTGGACCGGCGCGCCCATCATGCCGACGCCGGCCGCTGTTGGACTCATCATGGAGGCCATCGCGAAGAAGCGAGGAATCAACGTGCTCGGGGTCGACATCGGTGGCGCCACGACCGACGTCTTCTCCGTATTCAGCGGCATCTTCAACCGCACGGTCAGCGCAAACCTCGGCATGAGCTACAGCATCTCCAACGTGCTCGCTGAGGCCGGCATCGAGAACATCATGCGCTGGGTGCCGTTCGACGTCAATGAAAACGACATCCGGAACCGCATCAAGAACAAGATGATCCGGCCCACCACGGTGCCGCAGACCCTGGACGAACTGCAGATCGAACAGGCCATCGCGCGTGAGGCGCTCAGGCTCGCGCTCGACCAGCATAAGCTGCTCGCGGTCGGCTTGAAGGGCGTCCAGCAGGAGCGCGATATCGCCAGCGCGTTCGAACAGGTTTCGTCCGGCCAAAGTCTCATTAACATGCTCAAGCTCAACCTCGTCGTGGGCAGCGGCGGCATCCTCTCGCACGCGCCGCGCCGCGTCCAGTCGATGGTGATGATGATCGACGCGTACCAGCCGCTTGGAATCACCCAGCTTGCCGTGGACAGCATCTTCATGATGCCGCACCTCGGGGTGTTGAGCACAGTGAATGAGAAAGCGGCGACGGACGTCTTCGACCGCGATTGCATGGTCTACCTTGGCGCATGCGTTTCGCCCATCGGAATCGGGAAAGAAAAAGAGAAGTGCCTCGACTATGAGCTCAAGATGCCGGACGGCAAGGTCATCAGCGAGTCGCAGCCGTTCGGTGAACTGCGGCTCTACCCGCTGCCCGCCGGCGCGACCGCCCACATCGTGGCGAAGCCGGCCCGGGGTTTCGACATGGGCATCGGCCGGGGAAAAGCCGTGGAGGCCAAGCTGGATGGAGGCGTGGTCGGCATAATCATAGACACGCGCGGCAGGCCGCTCGAGCTGGCGAAATCGAAATCTGACCGCGTGGCCCAGATAGAGAGGTGGGGGAAGGCGGTCGGGCTTTATCCTGAAGCTTGATGGCCTGGTTCCCCGATATCCTGGTTCCCTGATGTCCTGATATCCTGTTTTCTCCATGGCCCACACATACACCCCCGGCCTGCGCGTGACAGCGCGGGCGACAATTCGCAAGAAGCGGAGTCTGCCCATCCAGGGCGACGTGACGGTGAAACCCGGCGACAAGGTTTCCGCGGAGACTGTCATCGCACATACGCAACTGCCCGGCAAGGTGCAGAGCGTCAACGTCGTCAACGTCCTATCGATCCCGCCCGAAGAACTTCGCATGTTCATGAAGAAGAAGGAGGGGGATTCGGTTCAACAGGGGGAATCGATCGCGGAGAACCGGCCGTTCATAAAGTGGTTCAAGACGACCGTTCCATCGCCCGTGACCGGCAAAGTGGAGAACATCTCCGAGGTCACCGGCCAGGTGCTTTTGAGGGAGCCTCCGACTCCGCTCGAGCTGCTTGCATACATCGACAGCGAGGTCATCGAGATCTATCCGCGCGAAGGTGCGCTGGTACAGTGCACGGCGAGTTTCGTGCAGGGGATTTTCGGGGTCGGCGGCGAGACGAACGGCGAGATCGTATTCGCCGCAAAGAGCTCCGACGAGCCGCTCACGCCGGACAAGCTCACCACGGCGCACAAAGGGAAGATCGTCGTCGGCGGCAGCTTTGTCGGGATGGACTCATTCGTGCGCGCGAAGGAGCTTGGAGTCAAGGGGATCGTCGTCGGCGGTGTGGAAGCTGCCGACGTGAAGGAACTGCTGGGCTATGACCTTGGCGTGGCCATCACGGGCACGGAGAAGATCGGGTTCACGCTGATCATCACGGAGGGCTTCGGCAAGATCGCGATGGCGAGGCGGACCTTCGAGCTGTTGGGCATGTGCGTGGGGAAGCGGGCGTCGGTGAGCGGCGCAACCCAGATTCGGGCCGGCGTGATCCGCCCCGAGATAATATGCCCTCTGTCACAGAAGGATCTGGCAAAGGCCGACGCCTTCGTGGAAAAGGAACGCGGCGGGCTGCAGGCTGGGGACCAGATCCGTCTCATCCGCGACCCGTTCTTCGGCCGGATCGGCCTCGTCAAGTCATTGCCGCACGATCTCACCAAGATCGATACGGAAAGCCACGTTCGCGTGCTCCAGGTCGAGTTCCCCGACGGGATGGTGGCGACCATACCACGGGCGAACGTGGAGCTGATAGAGTCCTAGCCTGGCTTTTCATGAAATTCGACTCGCCGTCATGCCCCGATTGCGGTCAGGGCATCTCCTTGATGCCGGGGCAGAAAACAACTTCGTAGGAGACGAGCAGATGCACAATTCGAGAACCGGCGGTTGCGGGGCTGCGATCTCAACTTGCGTGATTGTCGTCCTGTGTGCTGCGGTGTTCATGGCCGCCTTTCTGGCCGGGACGATGTCATACGCCCAGACAGCGCAGCCGCCGTCTGCTGCGGCGCTTACTCCACCGGCCGAATTCGCGGTTGAAGACGCCCCGTCCGACTCAGGCCGATGTTTCTTTCTGACGTGGAAGAAGATGCCGTACGACGGACCCGGGGTGGAATACGTGGTCTACATGTCTTCGCAGGGCGGAAACGGCCCCTTCGAGGAATGCGATAGGTTCGAGTCGACTTCGCGCTTCAAGGCCGACGTCCCCTGGCCATTCTGGGCTTGGAACAAGACAAAGGAGTATCACTGGACTGAGGTTGAGCTCCAGGAGGCGGCCGCCACGGGCAAGCGCGAGAAGTTTCGGACTCCGAAGACGGAACAGCGTTGGTTCAAGGTCGCCGCGACGGACGGTACTCAGACGGTTGAGACTTCGGTCGCTTCGGCTGTTGCCGGACCGAACTGGCTGAACCAGGTGAAGCTGAACAACCTCCTGTTCATGGCTCTCTTCGCTTCGGTCGTGCTGTTCTTCATAGCCAAGGCGAAGAAGAAGGATCTGTTCCTCCGGAAGATACCTGGCCTCAGCGCGGTTGATGAAGCACTGGGCCGGGCCACCGAGATGGGCAAGCCGATCTTCTTCCTCACGGGCAGGCTGGGGGTGAGTAGCATTTCGACGATCGCGGCCACCACGATTCTCGGCGAGGTGGCGAAGAAGGTTGCGAAGTACGACACACAATTGCGCGTTCCTCACTGCGATCCGATCGTGCTCGGGCTGTGCCAGGAAGTGACGAAGCAGGCTTACCTGACTGCGGGTCGGCCTGACGCCTACAAGGAGGACTCGAACTACTTCATAACCTCGGACCAGTTCGCGTACACTGCGGCGGTCGACGGGCAGATGCTGCGCGAGCGGCCTGCGGCGTGCTTCTACATGGGGTACTATTATGCCGAGGCACTGCTGCTGGCGGAGGCCGGCGCGGGCGTCGGCGCGATCCAGATCGCCGGCTCCGACGCGGACACGCAGTTGCCGTTCTTCGTCACAGTCTGCGACTACACGCTGATCGGCGAGGAACTCTATGCCGCGAGCGCATACCTCTCTCGCGAGCCCGTGCTGCTGGGTTCTCTCAGGGGCCAGGACATCGGCAAGATAGTGATAATGATTGTGCTTCTGCTGGGAGTGCTGCTCGGCACGATCTGGGTGCTGTTTGATCTCCAGAGGACCACCGGCATTCCTTACACGCGATTGCTTGAACCGTTCCGCGCATTCTAACGAGCCGAAGTTCCGTTTTTCGTGGATTTGGAGCTGAATCAACATGTTCTTCAAGAGAACGCTGCCTCTGACGATCTGTTTCGTGATGGGCGTGCTCTTTGCCGCCCAGTACTTTGTACCGCACCCCTGGTCGGAAGACCTTCTCACGCTGTCGCAGGAGTGGACTATCGTGGTGGGTGCCTTTGCGGCGTTCCTGGGCTATTACAGCATCGTTCGCGTGCATGCGATCAAGGTCAAGAGGCACATACCCGGCTGGGGATTCAGCGTGGTTGCACTTGCGTCTTTTGCGGTGATGTTCGTGCTGGGGTGTCTGGCGCAGGGGGCGTCGATCGATCCGGCCAGCGGGAAACAGACGGTGTTTGGCTGGGTGTACAGCAACATGATGGTGCCGCTCCAAGGGACCATGTTCTCGATACTGGCGTTCTTCATCGCCAGCGCGGCATTCAGGGCATTCCGCGCAAGGACTTTTGAAGCGGCGCTGCTGCTCCTGGCGGCGGTCGTCGTGATGTTCGGCCGTGTGCCGCTTGGCGAGTACATCTGGAAGTGTATCTTCCCTGGCGGACCGGGCGGCGGCGGGATCAACATGGCGAACATCACGGACTGGGTCATGTCGTTCCCCAACATGGCCGGCCAGCGCGGGATCGCGTTCGGCATCGTGCTCGGCGGACTGGCCATGTCATTGAGGATAATCTTCGGCATCGAGAAGACCTATCTTGGTGGAGGAAAGGAGTAGAGACCCATGCGAATCGCACAACGCCTTCTGGCTGCGGATCGCCGCATAGTGTTCCTTTTGATCGCGTTCGCTATTATTGTGCCGCTCTATGTGCCGTTCAACATACCGAGCAGCGGGGTCAGCGAACCGGTGCGCGGTGTTTTCGACAAGATCGACTCGATGCCGGCGGGTTCGAGCATGCTCTTGTCGATGGACTTCGATCCCACTTCGAAGCCGGAACTGCTTCCGATGGCCGTGGCCATTTTGAAACACGCGTTTGCGCGGGACATAAAGGTCGTAGGAATGACGCTCTGGCTGACCGGCACGGGCATGGCGGAGAATGCGTTCGTCTCGGGGGCGGAAGAGATGCACAAGGAACGCTACGTGGACTACGTGTTTCTCGGGTGGCAGGTCCAGCCATACTCGGTGATAATCAACATGGGGCAGGACCTTCATGGGATCTGGCCGAAGGACTACTACGGCAAGACGATGGCGGAAATTCCCATGATGGAGACGCTGCGATCGCTGAAGGACTTCGACTACGTGGTCTGCGTTGCCGCGGGCGACCCGGGACTCGGCGCGTGGTACATGTATGGTGCTGAGAAGCACAAGTTCGTTCTTGGCGGCGGGTGCACGGGCGTCATTGCGCCCGGCATGTACCCGTTCCTGCAGGCGAAGCAGATAAACGGGCTGATCGCCGGCATGAAAGGGGCGGCGGAATACGAAGAGCTGCTCGAGAAGAAGATGAAGGGGGGCAGGGGAGCCGCCTGTGCGGGCATGGACTCGCAGTCGGCAGCGCATTTCCTCATCATCGCACTGGTGGTTGTCGGGAATATACTGTACTTCGTGTCGAGGGGGGCTGGAAAGTCCGCCCCGACCCAGGCCAGTTAGCCGGTGCCGCACGCAATTTACCCGTCCGCGGACTGCGGGGGACTGTGGAATCTGGGGAGAATTGAAGATGACAACGAGCGCAATTATCG
>JAVHLO010000499.1:2155-2790 GCA_031082105.1 Planctomycetota bacterium | reverse complement strand
ACAGTTTGTAGTGGCGCCGTCAGGCGCTCGATCGGACAACGCCTTACGGCGTCGCTACGAACTCGAGCAGGGCGTCCGGTGGAACCTATGTTGGACAATTGAAGGAGATATGACGATGTTTGCGAGGAAGATTGCGGTTCTTGTCGTCATTATTGCAGCGCTGGCGGTCGGGCTGCTGGCCAGACCCTGGGTGGAGGGGCTGTTGGGCACGCGCGCGACCGATGACGGAGCCGAAGGCGGACACGGCCATGCCCACGGCGAAGGAGAAGAGGCGGCCGTCTGCGAGAAGCACTTCGTGCCGGCGGCCGAGTGCGGTGAGTGCAGCGCGATCCCGGTCACGCTGGCTGACCTGGAGCCCTTGAAGTGCGATCATGATATCCGCCTCCTCGACTGCGGCGAATGCCGATGGGAGGCCGGCGTTGTGTCGATAGACCCTCACCTCCTTGCCCGAGAGGGCGTGCCGGGTGGTCTGCTGGTCCTTGCGGAAGCAGAGATGAAGGTTCCGTCATCCACTCTCAGGATGACAGGACACATCACGGCCAACCAGAATCGCGTCGCTCACGTCGGCCCGCGCGTGGCCGGCGTGGTCTCGAGGAGTCTTGTCGAGGTCGGGGCAAGGGTGAAGAAGGACGACG